>CAZRXE010001733.1:0-4572 GCA_964603695.1 uncultured Heliomicrobium sp. | reverse complement strand
CGTCGCCCCAATCGTCGTTTGGCAGGCGAGGCCGCGATATTGCCGGTTGAGATGTTTGACTATCATCCGCTGCAAGACCTCGACGACATCGTGCTGTGAGGCTGAAACTTCAGCACCAATTACTACGCTTGCGGCGGTTCGGCGGCATTGATCCAATCCTGCGGAACCAGCGCCTGACCGCCGCGCCAGCGTTCGGCAATCACGGATTGAAAACGCGGCTCGGCCAAATCGGCGTGGTCGGTGACAATCACTTGAAAGTTCGGCGATAAGCTTTCGACCACATCAAAAATCAGGTTGTACATGCGCGACACGGCCAGTTGGTCTTCGTCGCCGATGCCGGCCAGCGAACCTTGCAACTCCGTGTCTTTGTCGGGCGGGTAATAAACCTGCGAAGGCTGATCGAGAAACAGAAACGCCGGAACAGGCCGCCCGTGTTGGACGAAATGCCTGTGCAAAGCCAGATGCGCGATCAAATGAAAGCCCACCCAATTCGCGCCGCTGCCCATGTGATTGAGCGGAATCGGGCGGTCGTCGCGATCCACCAGCACCGTCAGCTTCGATAAATCCAGCCGCACGGGATTGCGGCTGTGTTCCAGTTCCAGCTTGTTGGCCCAATCGGTCATCTGCACGCCGATGCGGTTCAGGATGGAAAACAGCCGTTCCTGTTTCTCGCCGTCTTCCAGTTGCTGTTCCAGCGCCGTGACGCGCTCGTGTTTTTGGCGGACGTCTTCTCGCAGTTGCGAAGTGGAGTCGGTCGTGTCCACGCTTTCCAGCCAGAGGCTGATGCGGCCAATGACGCGGCCACGGCGGACGTTCAGTTCGCGCAGTTGCGCGGCGGCTTGCTGTTCGGCGAGCAGGCTGCGTATGTCTTCGTTCTTTTCGCGGATGCGTTGGCGAATCTCTTCGCGTTCTTTTTCCAGACTTTCGATGTGCCGGCGCAATCGCGGACGTTCGCGGACGGTGCTTTCCAGATTGGCTTTCAACTGTTCCAGCGAACGGCGCATGGCTTCCGCCGTTGGAACCGGCACGTCCAGTTCCTGAGTGCAAACCGGGCAGGCGTGGGCGTTTTGGTTGCCGGCGTCGAACAGGCCGATGGATTCCAGGCGCAGTTCCTGCTGTCGGGCTTCGGCAAGGTAGCCTTCGGCCTCTTGCGCAAAGCCGCGCGCGGCGCTCGCAGCGTCCGCTTTTTCGCGCGCCTGAAGCTGCAAGGCGCGGACTTCTTCCTGAAACTGCGTCAGCCGTTCCGAGCCGGGAAAGCTGTCGGCTTCCGGCGTCCAACGCAACAACTCCTGTAATCGCGCGCGCAAAACTTCCAGGCTTTCGGGAATGGTTTCATCGGGAAGCAGGCCGACCTGACGCGCTTCCTGATAAAGCCCGCCGGCTTTGCTGACGCCGTCGCCGGTGATGGCTTCGGCTTCGCGCAGGGATTGTTCGGCGCGTTTGAGTTCGCGGCGCGCGCGCGACAGCTCCTGTTCCAGCGCCAGCCGGTCTTCCTGAATCGCGCCGAGGAAATAGGCGATGGTGTCTTTGATGGCTTGCGCGATCCAACCGTCGAACTGTCCGTGAAAGAGCACGTCTTTCGAGGCGATTTCGCTTTGCTGTTGAAAGCAATAAACCAAAGCGTGGCGAATATTGGCCGCCAGCGGCGCGCGTGTTTGGCCGGGCGCGGGGAAGTTCAGGTTCGGCGCGATGCCGAGTTTGTTGGTCAGCAAATCTTCCAGGGCTTCGATGATGGTGTTCGGCTGCGTGGGCGGAGCGTCTGGGCTGGGAACGACAGCGCCTTCTTCAAAGTAAGCGCGGTTGGTCGTGGTGCGGCCTTTCGGCGGATTTTGCCGCGCGACGAACATCTGCCCCGAAGCGAATTGCAAACGCAATCCGAACCAGGAAACCGATTCGCGAATGACGCCTTCAGGCACGGTGCATTCGCCGCGTCCCAGGCAGTAATCCACGATTTGAATCAGCGCGGATTTGCCTGTCGCCGAACCGCCCGTGATGATGTTGGTCTTGCCGGCACTGAGCGGCAGCACGCGCTTTTGGCCTTGCCGCCCGTAAAGAACGATTTCCAGAATTTGCATCGCGTTAAGGTTTCACTCCCCACATCGTATAAATCGCCGCCGGCGCACCGGCGCGGGCGAACCAGCGCCCCAGAATTTCAGCCTTCTTTTGGCAATCGGTGATTTCCTCGCTGACCGGAACCTGACGCGCCACGTAGCGCGTCAGCCGCACGCCCGCGCGTTCGTCCACGGCGATTGCACCGATTTGCAGCAAAAAGGCGATGGTTTCGCGCGTAATCGGAACCAGACTTTTCGCCCGTTCGGCAAAGCCTATGCGGGCGTGCTGATGATCTTGCAGCCAGACGTGCATTTGCTCTTTGGTCGTGGCGGAAATGCTTTCGCGCGTTTCGCGATGCAGCACCACCGGCAGCGCCAAAAACAACAGCGGAAACGGAATAAGCCGGGGGCTGACGGCATTGTGCGTGCGAATGACGCGGCGCAGCAGTTCTCCGCAAAAAGCCGGGTTCAGCAAATGCGCAATTTCAGTCGGTCTTGTTTCCCAGGAATTCACTGTGAGTTTTTCAGGTTATCAGCAGTTGATTGAGTCGTTGAATGAAGTCTGCGTGCCAGCCGACGCGCAGTTGATTGGCCAGCATGTGAAAGCTGCCGCGCATCACGTAAGGTTCGTTGCAGCGCGGGCGAATGTTCAGTTCCAGGTCTTCGACGGCATCAAACAGCGCGCGGCCTTCGTGTTGAAGCGTGGTTTCCTCCGCGTGGTCGCCGAGGTTTTCTTTCATTCGTTCAAACAGTCTTTCCCATTCGTCCACCAGCCGCCGTTCGTAAGTTTCCAGTTCGCCCACCAGCAGCAAATCTTCACGCACCCATTTGGAACGTTGCTGAAAAGCTCGGTAATAATCGTTAATCGCTTTGCGAATGCGCGGCGCGCCGACCGTCACCAGCCGAAGCTGTTCGATGAAGAGCCGTTCTTTCGCGCCAAGCTTCTGCTCGTCCGGCGCGATGGCGTCCATAAACTCAACCGGCAGGAACTCAATCGGCAAATTGTCGGCGTGATATTGCTCTTGAAGGTCGTTGATCCGATCCAGCAATTCCCGATAAAGAATTGGCGCGGCGGAATCGGCGGAAAGATGTTGAATCAGCCGATTGAACCACCAGCCTTCGACGCGCTCGTAAACGGCTTCCAGAAACTGCGGACGAGTACTCAGGCGCAGTTGGTCAAGAATGCGCCCGCGCGTGTCGGAAATGTTGGGCGATGCGTCCAGTAATTGAATGCTCATCACCAGTTCGCTTTGTCGGCGGTCGGAAAGGTTGTGAAAGGCTTCATACGCCGAACGGTTCGTCCGGCTGTCGGACTTGCCGGCCACATCGCGAAGAATTTCCAGCGCCGTTTGCCAGTCGCGGTCGCCGGTGGTGTGTGGACGCAATTTGGCGGCGGCGGAACCTTTGGGCGCGCGTCCAGTGGTGACCAGCGTCAGAATGGATTCGCCCGGACGGATTTTGTTTTCCGCAAATGCCGCGCTCCACACATGCAAGGTTTTCCAAAGCGCGGTGCTGGCGTCCGACAGACTGGCCGTGGCTTTGATGTGATGTTTGGTTTGCAGCAATTCGACGGCAGTGCCGTCCTGCGCGAAAGAAATATCGTCCAGCCGTTCGACGGACAATTGCGCATCCGCGTCCGCACGCGAAAGCATCAGAAACAGGGCGTAGCGAGACTGATAAAAGTATCCAAGCGCGGATGCGTTTGCCGAAAAGTCTTCCATCATTGAACCTTCAAAAGGAGTTGCCATCACTGGCGGGTGAGCAAAACGGGGCAGAGACTACCACGCGAAATCGAGAAAGGCGAATTACGAATTCGGCGGCGTCAGAGGCTGCTCAGTCTGCCTGATGTTCCGCATCTTGACTTTCAACTTGGCGCTGCGATAACAAGCCGCGCAATGTCAATTTACAACCAAGACCCGATTGAGTTTTCCCGCATCGCCACTTACTCGCTTCACGAAAGACCGAGCAAAGTAACCGTGCGCGATTTTGCCAAACCGCTGACTGACGCGCAGGCGTGCGCTGCCGTGGCCTTGCTGGATTCATTGCCGAATCTGCTGGCGGCGGAAAGTTTGCGCGCCGTCGTGTCGGCCATCATCGAAGCCAAAGCCAAAGGCCGCGCCGTCATTTGGGGATTCGGAGGCCACGTCATCAAAACCGGTTTAGCGCCCGTGATGATTGACCTGATGCGGCGCGGATTCGTTACAGCGTTGGCAACGAACGGTTCGGGCGTCATTCACGATTTTGAGATTGCGTTGGCCGGCTGGACTTCGGAAGACGTGGACAGCGCGCTCGGTTCCGGCGCGTTCGGGATGGCCGAAGAAACCGGACGTTTGTTGAATCAGGCCATCAAACGCGGCGCGACGGAAGATTGCGGCGTGGGCGAATCAGTCGGTCAGTTGCTGACGGAACTGAACCCGCCGCACGGCGAATTCTCGCTGCTGCACGAAGCTTACAAACTGCGCGTGCCTGTGACGGCACATGTGACCATCGGCACGGACATCATTCACATTCACCCGCACGC
>CAZRXE010001732.1:0-1506 GCA_964603695.1 uncultured Heliomicrobium sp. | reverse complement strand
TGCTGTTGGCAACGCCGTTTTCGGTAACTGCGCTGTTGACCAAATTGGCCAACCAGCATCCCGAAAAAGGATTTTTCCGCGCGTTGGCCGAATGGGCGAAGAGCCGCTGGGAAGAACGCTACATGGAAAAGGATGAGCGCGAGCGGCATGAGAAGTTGCGCGAAATTGCCAATCAGCGCGCTACTTCGCCTGCCGCGCGGCCTGCGGGAGCTTCAGGCCCGATCATCGTCAATCACGGCAACGAAGACGCACAGGTCAAAACCCAACGCAAATCACCTCCGCGCAAGGGCAAGACCGCTGGTTTACCCGCCGAGGAAGAAGACAGTTACGGCACAATGCGGCTGGACGGTGAAGACGCTCCGCAAGCGGCCTTTGCCGCCAATGAACAGGCAGTTCAGGCGGCGGGAGCGGGCAGCGCGGCGGGACGTTCGGCGCGCAGGTCTACTGCGCCGCTCAATTCCGGCGGATACGCCAATGGTGCCTCAACGCGCCCGCGTCGGACGACGAAACCCGACCCGGATGCGGAGTTTGATGATAATGATTCCGCCGTGGATGATCTGACCCATGACCTGGATGACGATTCGCCGCGCACGCCGCGCAGCGCAGAGGAAATGGTCGCGGGCGTTTCGATCAAACAGGCGGATCACACCGAAGACAATGCGCCCGTCAAATCGCCCTCCATCGTCGCCAAAGTCGTTCGCGCGCTGGCCGATTACAAGCTTCCTTCGACGGAAATGCTCAGCCCGGCGGCGGCCAAACCCGAAATGGCCGAAGCTGAATTGCTGGAGCGCGCGCGGCAACTGGCTGAAAAATGCGCCGAGTTCAATGTTTCCGGTCAGGTTAAACAAATCAGTCCCGGCCCGGTGGTCACGACTTTCGAGTTGAAGCTGGATTCGGGCGTCAAATACAGCCGCATCACCAGCCTGGTTGACGACCTTTGTTTGGGATTGAAAGCCGAATCCATCCGTATTGATCGCATTCCGGGCAAGTCCACCGTCGGCATCGAAGTTCCCAACGACCGGCGCGAAGTCATTCGTTTGCGCGAAGTCATCGAATCGAAACGCTTCCGCGATTCCGAATCCAAGCTGACGCTGGCGCTGGGCAAAACCATTGACGGATCGAACTACTCGGCGGATTTGGCCAAGATGCCGCATTTGCTGATTGCCGGCGCGACCGGCGCGGGCAAATCCGTGGCGCTTAATGCCATTCTGCTGTCGCTGCTTTACAAGGCCACGCCGGACGAGGTGAAGCTGATTCTGGTGGATCCGAAACGGCTGGAACTGGGTTTATACGCCGACTTGCCGCATTTGCTGACGCCGATTGTCACTGATCCGAAACGCGCCGGTTACGCGCTGAAATGGGCAGTCTCGGAAATGGAAACACGCTACAAACATCTGGCAACCTTCGGCGTGCGCAACATTGACCAATACAACAACGAAGTTTGCAGCCCCTCCGGTGGCAACGCGACCAAAAACGGAGACGACACCGAAGTTGAAGCTCAGCCGC
>CAZRXE010001731.1:0-2417 GCA_964603695.1 uncultured Heliomicrobium sp. | reverse complement strand
CATTGACGGTCAAGCTGGACGGTAGCGAGTCGGTCTCGGAGTCGCCGCGCGGCAAGGCCACGACGACTGCGAAGTGGCTGGACGGCGGCAAAATTCTGGAAATCAAAACCGTCACCAATGCCAGCACACCGCAGGGCGACTTCACGCTGACGACGGCAGAACATTGGGAATTGGCGGATGGCGGCAAAACCCTGAAAGTTCACCGCACGCAGGAAACACCGCGCGGCAAACAGGAATCCACGCTGGTGCTGACAAAAAAATAAACCTGGCTTTCCAACTTTCAGGCCGCCAGCAAGTGCATTGCCGGCGGCCTGAATTTATTTCAACTCTTTCACCAGTGCCTGCATTTGTTTGAATTCAGGCGTTCCCGCCGGACAAAGCTCGAACAACGCCATTTCCACCGAAGAAATCACGGCTCCCGCTTTGGCCATTTTGTTGATGGCGACTTCGCAATTGCGCGGCAATCGCGTGGAAACGGCATCACTCAGTAAATGCACTTGATAGCCGTTTTGCAGCAGGTCGTGCGCCGTTTGGCTGACGCAGATGTGCGCTTCGATGCCGCAGAGGATGACTTGTTCGGCATGCCGTTCGCGCAATCGCGTGTCGAATTCCTGCATGCCGCAAGCGGAAAACGACAGTTTTTCGATGGGTTCCAGACTTTCGGCAAATTGCCGGGCGATTTCCTCGACCGTGCGGCCCAGGCCTTTCGGATATTGTTCGGTGACGATGACGGGAACATTCAGCAAGTTTGCGGCTTGCACCAGCAGCGCTACTCGCGCGGCGATTTCGTCGAAATCGCCGATGATCTTGCGAAAGGCGTCCTGCATATCAATTACTGCGAGCGCGGCACGCCGTCGGTCAAGCAAGGCCGGATGTTTGGTCGGCATAACGTTTTTCTCCAAAAATTTAATTGGCCGGGACAGGTTTCGCCAACCCAAAGGCCGTTTCGCGTAACGGTTGCGAAAGCGCATTGAAGGCCAGCAGAACCAACGCCAGCCAGAGCAGATCCGACAACAACAGATGCACAAGCTGCAACCAGATGGGCGCGTGTAACAGCAGATTGACCAGTCCCGCTCCAATTTGCGCGAAGACCAGTCCAATCAGCGTGGCGGAAAACCATTTTGTTCCTTTGCCGGTGCGCCAGGATTTGGCCGCCAGCGCGGTGAAAATCAACAATGCTCCGACACCGCCGGCAATGAACGGGTGAAAAAAGCGTAAGCGGATAAGGATGTGCGCCGTTGGGGAAAGGTCTTGTTTCAAGCCTTCGGCCAGCGATGTGACCGGAAAAAGCGTTCCGCCTAACGCCGCAACAGCGCCGCTGACGCCCAAAATCAGCGTGCCGATAATGGCAATCAAGAACAGAGCGTTGATGCTGCCTTGTCCACGCATATGCAGGCGCTGTGTGGTTGAAGCCGTCCAGGCAACAAGCGTCAGCATGGCAATTAACAAGAAAGTGTTGATTAGATGTGCCGACATCCACAGCGCACGACCCATGGATTTATTTTCGGCCACCATTTCAAACAACACCAATCCGGCACCGACTGCCGCTTCAAGCAACATAAACACCATCGCCCACATGGCAAATTTCCGTGCCGGTTCGCTCCGGACAAATGCGCGAAATGCCCAAATTACCAAACTGACAGTCAGCAACAACGCCAATCCGCTGGATAAGCGATGGGAAAATTCAACAATGGTTTTGACCGTGGGGGCCATTGGAATCACTTCGCCGTTGCACAAAGGCCAGTGACTACCGCAACCATCGCCTGATTTCGACGCACGCACATAAGCGCCCCAGACAATGACGAGCAGGTTGTACGCCACAACGAACCAAGCATACTTGGCAAAACGTGTGAGTTTCATTTTGGACCTCAAATATATGAAAAAATTTGACGGCGAGTAGTATGGCAAAGTCCGCAGTATTCAGCACGCAGCAGCTGAAAATAAAACTGGGTGATCCGGCAAATTGCCAGTCACCCAGTTCTGATCTTTTCTCTTTGCCCAAAAACTGACAGTGGGAATAAAGAATGATGATTACAGTTCGCGCGGGCTGGAGTATTGATCGTAGTGGCGATACGGCTCCCATTCGGCGGAATATTCCAGGCGGGTTTCGGGAGCGCGTTCTTCGAGTTTGACGATCTCGACAGCTTCGATGAATAAACGGTCGAGGTTTTCAATCGGACTGCCGGTTTTCATGCAAGCGGCAACGTGTGTGCGAATGACTTTATCAACCTTGACGCGCATGTTGGGGGCCAGTTGGTTGATCATTTTCAAAGTTTGGTCAGATATTTTCATGAGTTCCTCTCCTGCTGATTTGGTGTTGAAGTGAAATTGCAATCATACACTTGCTTGCTGTGTTTGCAATTATTTTGCGTTTGTCGCGTGAAAATATGGTGCATCCTAAACAAAAAAATTTCGGC
>CAZRXE010001730.1:0-3237 GCA_964603695.1 uncultured Heliomicrobium sp. | reverse complement strand
CCATGTCTTCAATGAAGTATTGATAGCCGCGCGTGGTGATGCGGGCGTGGCGGCGCGAAATGCGCGAGGCCGGATCGTAACGTGACAAATCCACGTCCGGGCGAATGCCGCGATGTGGGTCGAGCCGTCCGATCATGATTTCGCCGTCGGGCAACAATGGGAAATTGGCGTCCGTGTCCATATCCATGACGATCAACATGGCTGCGGAGCGTTCGGTGCTGGGCGCGCGTTCGCCGAAATAAATTCTGTACAAATCGCTCGGCGACATTTCGCGTCCGCATTGATGGCAGGGCGAAATGGGCGAACTGCTCGTTGTGCCGACGTGCGTCGAATACAACTCATTTTCGCGCACCAGACTGTCCAGAAAGGATTCGCGTTCGCCTTCGGACATCTCGTCCCAATCGAGCTTGCGACTGCGGCACAGTTGGCGCAGTTGCGTGACGGCGAAATCCAGTCGCGAAGCGCGCTGCACGCGGTCATCCTCGCTGAGCATCACCAGCAGAGTTTGTTTGTGTTCGGGCGCGAGTTGATTCACCCATTCTCGTAATTGTTCTTCGATGGAAGCACCGTTTGGCATCTGTTTACCTCGTTTCGGATTCTAGCCGACAGGCTGGAATCGCCAAAATCAGTTTTCCTTTTGTTCGGATTTGACAGTAGTTTGCGATTTAACGACCAGCATGATGGGTTTTGCCGGAAAGTCCGAACGTTGCGGCGAAGTCGTTTCAATTCTTCCGACGACGAAAATCGGTTGTTCCATCGGCTTGACCCAGCTTTCCGCAGCCAGCGTGAATCGCTGCATTGTTTCTTCTTCGGTGATTAAAACGCCGTTCAACCCCACGTCGGTGACGATCACGCCGTGCGGCAGATTGCGTATGTCGAAGGGCACGCGCCCGGCGAAACCATGTTCGCGTTTGATTTTGATCGAAACCACGGCCTTGCCACCCGGTTCCAGCGCCACTTGCTCTGTGTCAGTCCAGACCAGCAACTCCGGTGCGGGCGCGATGGAAACGACGGCGATGCGTTCGTCGGTTTTCAATTCACGCGTGACGAGTTTGCCGTTGATGGTTGCTGTCGCCCGAACTCGTAGCGGAAAACTCGTCCTGGCATCGGCGGCGGCGGAAAGATTGATTGCGGTCGAAGTTTGTCCCGCGCGAATCACGCCTTCACTCGCGGCGAAGCCCGCCGGCACATCAAGCAATTTCACAGTTATGTCGCCGTCGAACCCGTCATTGCGAAAGGCCGTCACAGTGATCGGCAGCGAACCGCCCTGCGGCACGTTCGGATTTTCCGGATCGGCGAACAGCAGAAAGTCCGGCTCCGGTTCGTGAATGGTCAGCCGGTAAGCAAAGCGTTCGCCCTGCATTCCGCGCACATCGCGAATCCGCAACAGATATTCGCCATCGGCGGGCGCTGTGAAGTTCAGTTTGGAGTCTTTGCCGTAAATCGGCCCGCCGTCGTCATTGCGAAAGTAAAACGTCGTTACTGGTAAGCCATTCGACGCAAGCTTTGCGTCGGGCGAATGCAGCGAAACTTTGTAAAGCGTCAAACCGTTGGCGTGGGCTTCCGGCGTAGTGTCTTCGTAAGTCAGGCGCTGACCCTGAAAGCTTTTGAAAGAGATGTCTTCGTCCGGCGTTTTCGGCAGCACTTCGACCTGCACCAGTTCGTTGCCGGCCATCAGGTAGTCGTTGACGTGAATGCCGTTCCAGTGAGTGATGCGAAATCCGCGCGAAGCCGAATCGCGGTCATTCAAGGTCATCTGCGTTTCCAGCAACGCGCGGGCGACGATGCGCGGAATCGGATTGCCTTTCGCGTCCAGCACTTCAATCACAGCGTCGAGCGGCGAACCGAATCGCTGCGCGCCGACTTCCAGCACGATGCGTTGGCCTTTGCGCGCCTGAAAACGATAGAAGTCTTCGGCATTCAGCCCGGTTGGCGCGGCGGCGGGATTGAAAATCTTCCCGTTGATTGTCACCGGCCACGTGACGTTTTGCGGGGCGGCGATTGTTGTTGGCTTTTCCTGCTCCATCACTTCGGGATGTGCGCCGATGGCGAGCGCCAAAGTGTTGATTGTCTGTCCCGCTGCCGAACTCATCGCCAGCGGTTTGCTATCGGCAAAACCGATTCGCGGTTGCGGCAGAACGGTGGCTTTTGGCGCGTCCAGATTGAAGCCGAACGCGGCGATTTCGGTGGCGGTGTTTTCCCGAACGCCCAGCGGAAAGGCGTGCGTTAGGTAAGGCAACTCGCCGATGTTCAACCGGTAACCGAACGCGCCCATCTGGCCCTGTCGTTCCAGGTCGCTGATGCGCAGGACGTAGCTGCCGTCTTGTTTGAAACTGTAACCGAGCAGGGAATCGCGACTCGCGCCGTTGTCGTTGTTGGTCGCAAGCTGCGCGCCTTTGTCGTCGAACAGGGTCAACACCGAATCCAGCCGCGAATTGAGCATTGAAGCGACGACTTCAAAAACAATTTGTTGACCGGCTTTGGCCGTAAATTTGAAAAAGTCTGCGTCGCCGCGTTTCTGCAATTCACCGACGATGGTCGCGGGCAGGGAAATGGCTTGGGCTTCGGCGGCGGAATCGTTCGCCTCGCGCTCTTTAACTTCCGGCAGCATGCCGACGGCGATTCGCCCCATATTGGTTGTGCCGAGCGGCGTGCGGATGCGGAAGCCGTAAATTCCCGGCAAGGCTTCAGCGGAAATCACAGCTTCGATGGTCAGGCGATGCTTGGTGGATTTATCCACAATCAACGTCGCCGTCGGGCTGGAGCGCGTGTGCGGTTCGCGAACCAACTGCGAATTGAGTTTGATGGTGGCCGTGATGCCGGGCTTGTTCCAAATCACTTCGCCGGCGTCTGTCAGATTGTAACCGTCCACGGTGAAAGTGGCGGTTGTTCCTCGCTGCGCGCCCAGCGGCGAAGTGACGGTCAGATAGGGTTGCGCTACTTGCGCTTGCGCCGCAACCGCCAACGCCATCAGCAATGCACAGAATAGCCAGAGTTGTTTTTTCATTTTGAAAACTCTTTGAAAAAAGTAGAGCAACCTGCCGAGGTTGCTCAGCGCGATTGAAAGACCGTTTCAAGGAAACAGAGCAACCTCGGCAGGTTGCTCTACTTTTGCCTTCTAGTTCCTGATTCCGGTTTTCGCATCATAAAACGCTATCGAGCCATCATACCGTCCCACCGCCAACCGGTTGCCGTCGGGGCTGAACGTCAGCGCGAAAATCCAATCCGGCTGCGCTT
>CAZRXE010001729.1:0-4039 GCA_964603695.1 uncultured Heliomicrobium sp. | reverse complement strand
GCATGGGTTGGAATCGCAGTAATCAAAATTGACCGCAATCGTGAAGATCATAGACAACAGTGCGCGTTCTCGATTGACGGATGATCCTGCGCGTTGTGTGCCGCGTTGCGAGATTTGTTCGCGCCGCATCAGCTTGTAGGCTTCAATATCGCCTGAAGTGATTTCGCGTAATAGCTTATCCTTGAAGTGAGAGCAAAGAAGTTTGCAATGACGCTCATCCCACTTGTGCGAGCGTTTATGCTGCCTCGCCCATTTCAGATAAACATCGTTGACGAATTCTTCAAACGTCGTTTTGTATGATGGTTTGTCATAGCGGCCTTCGTGGACTTCAAGCCGCATTTTTGCTTCATACTGTTCGGCCTGCTTTCGATTGGCCGCGCTTTTGATTGATCCTTTGTAGCGTCGGTAGTTGATTTGAAAGTCATACCACCAGATGCCTTTTTCTTTATTGCTTTTGACGATCTTTCCGAGTTTGTTCCGCTTATAGACTGACATTGGCTTTGCTCCTCGTTTGCTTGCAGTCGCGTTGGAGCGGCGACACTTTACCATTCGCCGCTGTTGAATTTCGATTGTTTTTGCGATGTCGCATCGTCCATTCGTCCACTTCGGCCTGGTCAAAACGCGGATCAGCGCCGCAGCGACGGACGGGAAAGCCTTCGTTGGCAATCCAATCTTGAATTGTTCGTTTTCTGTAATTTAGATAAGCTGCTACTTGCTCAAGCGTCATCAATGAACCGCCGCCGTTCGGCGCGGCCTGGCCATTCGCTTCAATCCGCTCTCTGAGGGAATCAAGCCAATTGAGAAACGTCTTTGCCGCCTTACCGCCTTCATCAATCGCTGAGTGAAGATGGCCCGTAAAACTGTCCAGTCTGGCGAATATTTGCTGATGGTTTTGGTCTGTTTCGATCTTCATCTTGTGGAAACCTCCGCTTTTCGTCAGCATCCAGGCATTTTTTGTCGGCAATTTGTCGGCATCGGTGATTGATGCCGACGAAAAAACACACGTCCGTATGTGCCAATGCTCTCTCTGCATATAAAAATGCCGACGATGCTGACAAAACTTCTGTAAGTTATTGATTGGGTTGCTTTAGCTGTCGTCGGCATTACCGTTTCTTGCCGACGTTTTGAACCGTTTTGCCGACGAAGGATGCCGACAATTGACGGTTTTTGATGCCTCATCCGCTGGCGTCGTCGGCATTGTCGGCATCGTCGGCATATCTGATGAGTTTTTCCGCGCGAAGGCGCAAAACATCTCTCAACACCTTGTTGACAGTTCGCTCCGCAATGTATGTGCGCCGTGTCTCGTCTCGCTTCGTCCGAATGAGAAGGCCAGCTTCATGCAGATGCTTCCATAGCGTGCGGGCCTCAACACCGACGCCCTCACCATTGGCTGAGCAACGTTCAAGTATCGTGTAGGTTGCGTTTGGTTGTAAGTAGACTTCATCGCCTGTGTGCCAGCCGATTCGCTCGCCGCACGATTGCAATTCCTTGCCAACCTGCCGCCAGCCCCAATTAGTGGCATCAACAGGCGCGCCGCCTTTAAGGTGTTCAAGGTGTGCTTTATTGCTGGCAAACACCGATTGCAGAAGCTCAAGAAAGCGTGTGACGGGATTTTGCGCGTTGGCGTGCGGCTCTTGCTTGCTTCCCACGATTCCCAGCGCCAGCAAAACGCGGTCGCGAAGCGTTTCGGCTTCGGCGGCTGTCATCGCGCCGGTTTCCTGAACGAAGCGAAGCCACAATTCCCAGGCATAGGACAAATGGCCAAGCGTCGTTGCATATTTCCGATGGCTGGCAATAGGGCGATTTGTCCAGTAATCGCGCCACTGTTCAACGGCCTTCGGCGCGCGTCCAATGGTTTCGGCGTAGTTGGTGGCCAGCCAACAAAGAAAACCGCTATTTACCGAAGCAAAGATGCCCTGCCCTGCCAAATGCTGAAGCCTCGTCAATTGGCTGAAATCAATCGTGGACGGCAAAAACTCGATCACGATCAGACGAGCAAGAAGGCTTTCGCCTCGCGGCATTTCTTCGGCTGTGCTGATAATTACGCCGCGCGGATGTTTGGTCTTACGCTGTGATAGATCAGCCATCAAACGGCCACGCCCGGCTTGATTGCCCTGCGCGCGCAAGATTCGGTCAGCTTTCTTGTAAAGCTCCATTCTGTGCTGTGGTGTGACTGGCTTGAAGTCATCAATCACACACACGGCATCTTTCGCCGCGTGTCCCACAACTTCCATTGTGTTGGCTGTGGACTCCCAGCCCAGGGGTAACGATGGCTTCAATCCCCCTCTGAAACCCTTCCCAAAAAAGGATTGGATCAACGCCGCCAATTCCGTTTTTCCGCTTCCTGACCTTCCATAAAACCAGAAAGAGAAATCCGCGCCGCCGATCACCGCAGAGAGTGCCGCGCCAATCGGTGGCAATGTGACTTCATCCGCTGCCAAGTGCGTCAAATCAAGAATTGCGCTCACACCGTCTTTCAATGCTTCGGCGTCCGGCGATTCCGGCAAAATGGCCATTTGCAATGAGTCTGGCAACCTGACTTCTACTGCTTTCCCCGATTGCGCTCCGATTGCGCCGCCGCCGTGCAAGTAGAACATCTCACCTTCGATCTCGCGCCAGCCAGTATGCGTATAAACGCGCCGCTCAATAGGCGAAGCGGAAAGCACTTGGATTGCACAGCGTGCATGGTCTGTGCGGCGCGGATAGATGACAGCCTTCGCCCCCAAATGCACCATCGGCCATTTCATCGTTGTGAAGTCTTCAGCCGGAACGAGAAAGCGACACGGCTTGCCTCTTTGTTGCGCTTCGATCTCAAACGCGCGCTTTGTCTCTGTGCCGTCGTCTTCGGTCACATCTGAAACAATCTCAGCGCCGAAGTTGGTCAACGGAATATCAACTTCGCCATTTGCCGTTTGCTGCCAATAAACCAAGCCGCCTGGCGTGAGTTCATAAGCGTCAACACGTTTGCCGCCGCTGTTTGGTTGTGCGGCATTCTGTGCGGTCTGAGCATTGGATTTTCCATTGGAGTTTTGATTGGAACTGCCATTGGAATTCGCCTGGCTTTGGCTTGGATTCGGCACGGTCGCGGCGCGGTTTTGGCCTTGTGTGTTTGTCGGATTCTGCGCGTTTGCGCTGCCGTTCATCTGAGGTGTTCTTGGCTTCTTTACACCAGCCGTCAAGCCGCTGGTGATGGTTGCTTTCGTCTCGCCATCTTCCAAGCCTGCTTGCAAAGCGGCATCGGTCAAAATATCGGTCACTTCGGCTTGATCCAAAACGCCACCACCGACAAGCCGCCCCAGGTAATAGGCTGCTTTATTCAAAGCGTTGTTGCGGTCGCCTTGTGGCGCAGTCAAGACGCGGGAAACTTCGCCATTGATGGCCGCGTCAGCGTAGCGGGATTTGTGCGCCTGCTTCGCCTTTGGCTGTGGCGCATCGTCCCGCAAATCAATCGCGCGCCAGTCGAGCAGGTCGCCCACCAGGTTACGAAACACGAACGGCGCGCCTTTGATTGCAATGGCTGGCAAGTAATGCATGCGGCTGGCGTCTTTGCATGACGCATCACATTTGCCGCCTGAAACGATGGTTGCCCACTGAAACAAACGCGGATACTCATCGGCGGGGATTGGCTCTTTCAGCAGGATGACGACACGGAAACGATCTTCCGCCTTCGGATGGTCTTTCGTCACGCGTTGGTGGCTGTGCGTGGTGTAAAGCAAAACCATCACGCCAAGCGGTCGCCACATCGCCAAAACTTCATCAATTGTTACGCCGTGGTCATAATCCAAAACCAGCATTGAAAGCTCTGTCACATTCTTTTTCAGACGGCGCGCCGGCATGAATTTCGCCGGACAGAAAAGCGGCCCGTCCTTCTCTGCTCTGATTACCGGTTTTGAAAAGCGTTTAACGATCTGCTTCAACGTTTCGCGAAACTCTTTCGGCGTCACGTCGGATTTTTGATTGAAGACTGTAAACAGGAAAGTTTGTACTGTAGCCGTAAGGCTAGATATGATATTCTTCATCTGTATTTAATTCCTTTATC
>CAZRXE010001728.1:0-4322 GCA_964603695.1 uncultured Heliomicrobium sp. | reverse complement strand
AAAGAAACGGCGAAAGAGAGACTGTCGTTCTGCTCTTTCGCCGTTTCGGAGAGTGTTGGGTTTAGCTGATTTAGCGGTTGGCGGTTTGCGCGCCCGCTGAAGGTTTGCGCGGGAATTTATCGTCGCGCATGGCCGCGTTATAGACGAAGGCCGCCATGATCGTCGCCGCTTGTTTCATATCGTCGGCTTGCATGCGGTCGTAAACGTCCATGTTGGAATGGTGCGTCCGGGTGCTGTATTCGACTTCATCCTGAATGAACTGGAAGCCGGGCAGACCGATGCCGTCGAAGGACAAATGATCCGTGCCGCCGGTGTTGCGAATGGTCAGCGTCGAAGCGCCCAGATCATTGAACGGCGCGAGCCAGGCGCGGAAGATCGAACGCGCGGCTTCGTTGCCTTGCAGGTAAACGCCGCGAACCTTGCCCGTGCCGTTGTCCAGATTGAAATAGACCGAAAACTTGTCGTAATCCGGCAGCGGAGTCACAGGGCCTTGCGGGCCGCCGAATCCGCCGCCGCCGCCCGGTCTGCCGCCGCCGCCTTGTTGTCCGGGCGCGGCCTGACGGGAACCGAAGTGTTTGGCGACATAACCGCGCGAACCCAACAAGCCTTGTTCTTCGCCGCTCCACAGGCCGATGCGGATGGTGCGGCGCGGCTGCACGCCGAGTGATTTCAAAATACGAACGGCTTCGATGGCGACGGCGCATCCGGCGGCGTTGTCCGTTGCGCCGGTTCCGGTGTGCCAGGAATCCAGGTGTCCGCCGAGCATGACGAGTTCATCTTTTTTGTCCGTGCCGGGAATTTCGGCGACGGTGTTGTAAGCCATCAGATCGTCGTCGTGGAATTGCGCTTTGACCTCAACTTCCATTTTGACCTTCACGCCTTTTTGCAGCATGCGAACGATGCGTCCGTAATGTTCGATGGCGATGGTGATTGAAGGAAGCGATTGAGGTTGATCTTTGTCGCGCGGGCCGCCGCTGCCGACGAAAACCGTTCCGCCGTTGACGTTGTTGTTGATGCGGTCAATGTCCACCAGCACAGCGGCTCCTTCGGATTTGAAAAAGGCTGTTTTCTTGGCGGCGACTTGCTGCGCCTGAATCATTTGTTGGCGTTGATCGTCGCTGAAATTTCCGCGACCGCGTTGTTCGGCTTCGTCGTTGGCCATTTTCAACAACTCTTCGTCGGTGTAGCGGACGCCGGGCGCTTTGAACTGCGCGTTGACCGGGCGCATGGGCGAAGTCAGCACAATCGCGCCTTTCAGTTTGCCTTTGTATTTTTCAAAGTCCGCATCGGTATTGATGTCGGGGAAAATGGCTTCGGCGGCAACCGGGCCGTTAGTTCCCGGCGTCCAGGCTTTTGGGTACCCGATGACTGGAAACGCCGTGGGCGCGGTGACGTGAATGGAAACTTTGTCAAAAGACCAGCCGCGACCGAATTGTCCCCAGGCTTCGACATTGGCGTTGACCAAACCGTATTCCGTCAGCCGCTTTTTCGTCCATTCATTGGCGGCTTTCATGCCGGGCGAACCTGTCAGACGAGCGCCGTTGACATCGGTCAGCCAACTGAGCGTGTCCATCACCTGCGAACGCTCCAGGCCTTCCGCGCGAATTTTCTTCATCATCTCCAGGTCAACTTTTTCGACCGGAGCGAGTTGCGCGCCCGCTGTCAGGCACAGAATCAGAATGACGGCAATCGGCGCGACTGTCCGTTTGAATTGACGATTGAACATGAGCTTTTCCTCCGAAGGGATCGCCAACAGTGACTTTTTTTAGCCGCTGTGTGCAGGTTGTCTCGATTAAATCTTGATGTTTTTATGCTTGATGACGGTCAGGGATGCGAGTCTAAGCGTTTGCCGCGTGATTGAGCAAACTTGCGTAGCCGCGCTTTCCTTCTACGCCCGACGCGCTGATGCGGTTACGCGAAACTCCAGCCGACAAAGAAAAAGCAGCGAGAGACAATCCTCTCTCGCTGCTTTCGTGTTTTCGTGGATTGCCGGCGCTTATTTTTGTGCGACCAGATTTGTGGTCAGCGGCATCACCTGATCGGCTTTGATGACGGCGCGCCCATTTTTCAATTCGACGCGGCCAAAAACCGAAACGCGAACGACAGGTTCGGCAAGCAATGCCTGACGTTGCGATTTCGACAACTGCACCAGCGAAACGCCGACCAGCGTTTTGCTGTGCAGGTCAAAAACATTCAAAGTGCGGGCATCCGCGTTGACGGAAAAAATCTCGGCGGTGACGGTCACGCGGCGACCTTCAAGATCGGCGGGCGCGGCGGCAATCGCCTTCAATTCAATTGGGGCGTACCCTTGTTCGATGGCGCGGCTTTGCGCGAAAGCCGGAACCATCAAGCAGGCAAGCAAGACAACGGTGCGAACTGAAAACATCAAGTCTCCTAAAGTTGGTTAGTAAGAAAATTTGGTTTATGAATCTTTGCTCGAATGGCTCAATCGAACCGGCTCCGAACAAAGGCGCGGAGTCTAGCCCATGCTTCGCGCCGTGGCAAGAACGCCGCAAGGCGCATAGCTTGCGGATACCAGCGGGCGATGCTACAACTGCGTTACCCCATTTCAATTCAATTGTTTCCGATTATTACGGAGGAGTCGCTTGAGACGTTATTCAACCGTTGCCTTGATGCTGACGCTGGCGGTGATCTTCGCCTTTCCATTGACTTCCACTGCACAGAAACCGAAAAGGCGTCCAGCCGCGCCGAAGCCAACGCCAATGCCCACGCCGGATTTGAAAGTGGAAGCTGGACAGGTGGCCGAGCAGATCAAGAATGTTTCCAAGTTCATTTACGTTTACGGCAAGATCGTGAACGGTCTGGAAATATCACAGGAGCAGGAAAAGCAGAACAAAGTTTCGCCGTCCGCCGCCGCCAAGAACCGTGAAAATAAAGACGCGCTCTTGGCCAGCATTCGCAATTTGCGCGCGGGCGTGGAAAACCTGGCGCGCAATTTTCAAAGTAATCCTCGATTGCAAGTGCAGCAATTGAAGCTTTCTTTCGCTGCGGACGCGGCAAGCGATGCGGAAAGATTGGCCGCCGCCGGGCGTTACGACGAAGCGGGCAAATCCCTGATTGCCTTGATCGAACGTTTGACCGACGCCGTGATTTCGCTTCGATGATTCCGATTTATACGCATCACCCATTCCCTCCGCGACCGAGGGCGAAGCACGGCGATTACTCCACAAGTCTAGTAAAAGCTGTTTGGTCGAAACCTATGGCTAGGCGATTTCCGGCTCGCAGGATTGGCCGACGAATCAGATTGGGTTCGGCGATGATGAGTTGAATGAGTTCGCGGCGAGCGGGAAGCGCGTCGGCAAAACCGCGCTCTTTGTAAACCGCGTGGCGAGTGTTCAGAAAAGGCGGAATCGGATCGTTGCCGAAGATTGTTTCAATCTCATCCTCGGTCAAAGGCTTTTTGGCGTAATCCCGTTCCAGTAAAACTTCAGCGGCGCGGTCGCCCAGCAGATTGCGCAGGAAACTCCTGGCGTTGCGGCAGGTCGTTCAGGTGCTTTTGTAAAAAAAGTGAATCATCTCTTGATTGCGGATTGTAGGTTTCGGATTGCGGATTCGGTGCGTTCGAGCCGCAATCTGAAATCCGCAATCCGCAATTTGACTAGCCTTCAGTGCGGCCGATGACAATTAAGCCAATTGCCAGCGGGCCGGATTTGGTTGTCAGTTTGGTTTCCAGAATGACGTGTTCGTGTTCGTTCTTGACGATTTTCGGCAGGTCTTTTTCCGCTGAAGTCGCTGCCTGGAAAAACCACGGCGACGGATGGCCCGCGCCGATGGCAGCGCGGCTGAGTTTGAGCAACTCGTCCATCTTCATTGTCGCGTTCGGGTCTTTGTCGTCGGCTGCCGGGCAGATCAGGAAAAAGTCTCGCGCGGGCGAAACGCCCAGATGATTGCCGTCCTGCAAAATCAGCGCGGAACGCAGCGTATACCAGCCGGCTTTGACGCCCTGGCCGCGAAAATCGTTGATGTTGGCGGGAAAGTTGACGACGCCGATGAACGTGCCTTCGGAAATCTGACTGAAAATCGCGCCGGGAACGTCGTCCTTGCCGGTGGGAATGTCTTTGCGAAACCAGATTTCGCAAACGGCTTTGCCTTTGGCGTCCGACACGCGCAGCCCTTTTTCTTCGACAGCTTTGCGCATGGCTTCGGCGACTTTGGTTTCAGTTAGCGCGCCGATGGTTTCAATTTTGTACTCATCTGCAAAAGCTAGCGGGGCGAATGCCAGTAACAATAGAAATGCAACCAACTGTTTGACCATCCAAACTCCTTCTCAAAATCAAAAATGGACAGGATGGACAGGATTT
>CAZRXE010001727.1:0-3274 GCA_964603695.1 uncultured Heliomicrobium sp. | reverse complement strand
TTCATTCTGCTGATTGAGGAAATTGACGACGACCACATCGTGTTTCTGGCCGTAGCGATGACAACGCCCGATGCGCTGTTCGATTCGTTGTGGGTTCCAAGGTAGATCGTAGTTCACGACCAGCGCGCAGAATTGCAGGTTAATACCTTCGGCACCAGCTTCGGTGGCGATCATGATACGGCCTTCTTCGCGGAAATAATCCACCAGCGCCGAGCGCATATCCGCCGTGCGCGAACCGGTGGCGCGATCCGTACCTTTGTGCCGTTTGAGCCAGGCGTTATAGATGCTCTTTGAGCGGTCATCGGTGTTCGAGCCGTTGAATAGAACGATGCCCTCGGCATAAGGGCTGTCGGCCAGCAACCGCAGTAAGTAATCCTGTGTTCGTCGCGATTCGGTAAAGATAATGGCCTTTTGCTCCGCACCATTTTCCGTGGCTTGGGCAAAGGCGACCTCGAGTGCCTTGAGCAGCGCAGCGCCTTTCGCGTTGTGCTGAATGGACGTGGCCAGCACGCTGAAGCTCTCCAAGTCGGCAATCTCTGCTTCGATGGCCGCGCGGTCAGCGTCAGTCAGCGGTTCCGCTTCCTCCTCTTCATCCGGCCATTCTTCCGCCGTTTCGTCCAACGCTTCGTAATCCACACTCAGATCATCTTCCGGCGGTTCGTCGGCGAGCGGCGGTTTCGGTTCCTGCTTTCCCAGTTTGGTTTTGAGCCGTGTGGAGATGGTGTTGAGCGCCCCGGCAATAGCGAAGGTTGACGATGCAAGCAGCTTGCGCAAAACCAGCGTCATCAGGGATCGCTGGCTGGCGGGAAGTGCTTGAATGTTGTCGCGGCGCAGATAATCGGAAACCAGATTGTAGAGCCGGGTTTCCGGTTCATCCGGATCGAATGGCTCAACCAATGCATGCCGTTTGGTAAACGGAACGTAGGCGGTTACCTGCTTTCGCAGGGTCCGATGACAAATCGGCTTCAGCCGGTCTTTCAGCATCTGAAAGGATTGTCCCTGATTGGCACTGGTGCTGGCGCTAGCGCTGGCGAACTGCTCGCGGAAGCTTTTCACGTCGCCGAAAGTGTGTTCGTCAATGAAGCTGACCAGGCCATAGAGTTCAAGCAATGAATTTTGCAGTGGCGTCGCCGTCAGCAGCAGCTTGCGTTTATCCGCCAATGCTCGTTTGAGCGTGTTGGCGATGATGTTGGAAGGCTTGTAGACATTGCGCAGCCGGTGGGCTTCGTCAATTACCACTAAATCCCACGGCGTGGCGTGTACATCCGCCGCTTTAGCACGCGCAAACTGATAAGAGCAAATGACGACGGTGTCCTTAATCTCAAACGGTCGAAAGTGGCTCTGTTTGATCGCTTGGTTGTAAGAGCGGGTTTCGAGAATGGCGCACGGCAGGAAGAATTTTTCGGTCAATTCCTGATGCCATTGTTTGCGCAGGTTGGCGGGCGTGATGACCAGAATCCGCCGTTTGCGCTCTGCCCACCGTTGAGAAATTACCAGTCCGGCTTCGATGGTCTTACCCAATCCGACTTCATCGGCGAGCAAAGCCCCTTGGGATAACGGCGAACTGAACGCGAACAGCGCGGCTTCCACCTGATGCGGATTCAGATCAACCTGTGCGCTGGCGACCGCAACCGCGAGTTTCTCTACGCTGTCAGATGGGAAGCGTTTGGTCAGTTCGTAAGCAATGTATTTTGCGTGGTAATCGGTTAGAGGCATTAGGCGAAACGGTTTTCGAGGGTCAATCACAGCACTTTGTGATTTCCTGAATGAAGCAAATTGAGAAATTATCGAGGGGCGACCGAAGTCTGTAGGGCACTCAACTGAATACGCGACAGCGTCACGCATCGTAAGCCACTTCGATTAAAAGTTGAAGAGTTTTTTACCCAGACCAAAGCCGATCCGAATATAAATTAAAGGTAAAGCGGTCAGCACTCCTGTGAATCGCGATGACCAGCGTGGTTGTCCGATGAATTTCAACGTCATGGGAGATTCGTTATGCAGGCTGCATCGCTCGCTACTGTCAACACCACAGACTTCCGCTTTGATTCCGATGATGACCTGTCCGAACTGGGCAGCCCGGCTTCGCGCTTCAAATCCAATGTCGCCGCGATCACGCTTTTCAAAAAGACTAAGGCTGAATCACGCGAATCTGGTTCGTTAACGCCGGAAGAGCAGCGGACTCTTGCCAGATACACAGGATGGGGGGATTCCGAAGTTCTTAACCGCGCCTTCCCAAATGGCGCACATTCGTGGTCGCGTCCTTGCGCGGAACTAGCAGAACTGCTCACACCGGATGAAATCAAGGGACTGCTCGCCAGTTCGCTCAACGCGCACTTCACCGCGCTACCGATCATTCGCGCAATCTATGCGGCGCTCGATCATTTCGGCCTCAGCCCGCGCACCGGAGACAGAGTCCTGGAACTGGATTCCGGGCAATCGGTTTCACTTAGTTCGTCCAGGCAAAACAGACTTCGGATTCTTGAACCGGCTGCCGGCGTCGGTCATTTCCTGGGCGCGATGCCGCAGGCGCTGAAAGCAAATTCCGAACGGGTGGCTGTCGAAATTGATTCGCTCACAGCCCGCATCCTCATGCAACTTTATCCGCAGACAAAAGTCTTCATCCAGCCGTTTGAAGAGACGCCGCTGCCGGAGAACTACTTCGACCTTGTGGTCTCGAACGTCCCATTCGGCAATTATGCGGTTGCTGACGCAGGAATCAGAGAAAGCTTTCTCAAAGCTTCGATTCACGATTACTTCTTTGCCAAATCGCTGCGCCTGCTCAAGCCCGGCGGCATCATCGCCTTCATTACTTCCAGATACACACTCGACAAGAAATCGCCGAAGGTGCGGCAATATCTGGCGAGTCATGCCGAACTGGTAGCGGCGGCGCGTCTGCCACGCAATGCTTTCCGCGCCAACGCCGGAACCGAAGTGATTACGGATGTGCTGATCTTTCGCAAACGCAACCAGCCCATGAAAGAAGTGCAAGCCGATTGGGCGGAAGCCGGCAACATCACTCTCAGCAATAACGAGGGGGAAGAACGCGAATTCAGCATCAACAATTTATACATCGCGCACCCTGAGCGAATGCTCGGCCATCCCACGTATGGGCGCGGAATGTACGAGGCAGAAGAGTTTCTGCTCAAAGACGATGGGCGCAATCTCGCCGAAAGCCTGGCGCAAACGCTGATTACCCAGCTTCCGGCAAATGGCTATCGTGCATTCATCGAGTCAGTTGCGGCGGATGAAATTGGCATCGTTTCGGACCGCGATG
>CAZRXE010001726.1:0-1694 GCA_964603695.1 uncultured Heliomicrobium sp. | reverse complement strand
CGCCGCGCGCACGAACTTGCCGAGTACAAGATGCCCCAGTCCCGGCACGACGAATCCCGCCAGCGTGGCCGCAATCGTCCGCCCGGTCGAAGCCGGCTCCGGCGCTAAAACCTGTCCTGATGCTTCGCTGTACAAATGTTTCTCCCTATTGATGGATTTGAAAGGCTTGGTGGAATTGAGCGGCGATTCTAAGTTTGGGGTAGAGGGCTGTCAAGAATGGCTTCCGCAACGGCGACGCCGCACTGGCTAGGCTTGCGTCACTGTGTTCTCAGGCATTTCAGGGCGCAAAGGACACTGACAAGTCAATCACCAAATCCGTGCCGAGCAGCGAAAACATCTTGAACGCGACGTCGCCAAGTCGTAAACAGCAGGCCCGTGCCGTTCACATCGTAAATTTCCGGCGTCTTGCAGTCGCTGAATCCAGCGTGCGTTTCCAACAATCGCACCGGACGCTGCAAGGAATAAAACATTAAGCCCGCGCCTCTGAAGTTTCTTTTTAACTCGTAGCGCAACGCTGAGTAGTTCCATTCCCATCACAAACCTACTTTCTCGCCAAATAAAACATCCTGCCATCGCTGAGCGTGAAGCCGAATTCGCGACGCGCATCGTAGGTCTTCACTCGCTGAAAGCCCGCGTCGGCCAGCGCGCCCAGCACTTCCAGGTTGTCGTAATAACGTTGGTACAAGGTCAAATCCGAACGCTGCCAGCCGTCCTCTTCCACCTGGAACATCGTTACGTCGTAGCGTTTCAGTTTTTCCAGTCGGTCGTAACTGCCGCGCACGATACAGGCGTGATCTTCTTCGACCATATCCAGGGATTGGCCGGCGAATTCGGATTCGTCTTCGATGTTCAGGTCGAAGAGAAACACGCTGTCTCCATTGGCCATCACGTTGTAGACGTTGCGAAAGACTGCGGTTAGTTCTTCCAGTTTCATCACGTGGTTCAAACTGTCGAAGGCGGAAAGCACTGCCTGGAAACGTTGCGGCATCGTGAAGGTGCGGGCGTCGGCTTGAATGAATTCGGCCAGCGGCGCGTTTTTGCGGGCGAAGCGCAACATTGCAGCCGATCCGTCCAAGCCCGTCACCTGATAGCCGCGTTCGCTCAAACCCGCCGCAATCTGCCCCGTGCCGCAACACAAATCCAGAATGCGGCAACCGTCGGGCAGATGCGGAAAGAGCAAAACGTTGTAAATCGCCAGTGCCGGGCTGCTGAATTCCGGCCCCCAATAAAGGTTATAAAACCAGGCGAAGCGGTCGTAATCTGAATAAATTTGTTCGATCAAGGGACTCACGGTTTTTTTGCGGATTGGACTTCGGCTAGACTTCGCGCCGATCAATTCTGAACCTTCCGCAGTGTAACAAAGCAACTATGGGAACACTAACTTACGTTCGTCACGGTCAGGCAAGGCCGTTTGAAAAAGATAGCGATCAACTTTCCGTCATTGGCGAACAACAAGCCCGCCAGCTTGGTGAACATTGGGCGCGGCGCGGCGTCACGTTTGATGAAGTTTATTCCGGCAAGTTGGTGCGACAGGTGCGCACGGCTGAAATCGTCGGCCAATGCCTGACCGCCGCCGGATTGCACTGGCCGCAGCCGCTGGCGATGCCGGAATTCAACGAGTACGACGCCAACGGCATCACCGGAACCCTGATCCCGGCGCTGGCCGAAAGCGATGAGGAATACCGCGCCTTGTT
>CAZRXE010001725.1:0-4046 GCA_964603695.1 uncultured Heliomicrobium sp. | reverse complement strand
CGTCCCTGGTAATCGTGACAAAACCTCAATCGTGAAACTGACTTTTTTAACAGCTTCGGTCTCGCGCAATGCGGGCGGTTTGTTTCAGAGCGTGCGGCGGTTGGCGCAGTCCGTGCAATCAACCGGCGGACGGGTGTCGGTGTTGGGCGTGGATGATGAACATACCGAGTGCGATATTCACAACTGGCATCCACTGCCGATTCAAACTTATCCGGTGATTGGCCCGGACCGCTTTCATTTCGCGCCGAAGTTAATCGGCGCATTGACGGAAAACGCGCCGGACGTTCTCAGCTCGCACGGGCTGTGGAATTACACGTCGGTGGCAACGCTGCGCTGGCACAGGCGGACGGGCAAACCCTACATCGTGCATCCGCACGGCATGCTGGACGCCTGGGCGGTGCAACACGCGCAATGGAAAAAGCTGCTCTCCGAATTGCTTTACGAAAAACGGAATCTGCAACAAGCGGCTTGCATTCGCGCTTTGTGCGAAGCGGAAGCGCGGGCGATTCGCGCTTACGGATTGAAAAATCCCATTTGCGTCATTCCCAACGGCATTGATCCGCCGCGCCTGGGACAGGTTTTGGCAGAGGACAATCCGGCGGCGGCGGCCAGGCGCAATGGGGAGAAGGTGTTGTTGTACCTGGGGCGCATTCATCCCAAAAAAGGATTGCCCAATTTGCTGCGCGCGTGGAAATCGGCGTCGGCGGGCAATTGGGTGCTGGCGGTTGCCGGCTGGGAGGAGGGCGGGCACGAAGCCGAGTTGAAACGGTTGGTGAAGGAACTGGATGTTTCTTCGGTCATTTTTGTCGGCCCGCAATTCGGTGAAGCGAAGGCGGCGAGTTATTTTCACAGTGATGCATTCATCCTGCCGTCTTTCAGCGAAGGGTTGCCGATGGCGGTGCTCGAAGCCTGGTCTTATTCCAAGCCGGTGTTGATTACGCCGGGTTGCAATTTGCCTGAAGGCATTGCCGCAGGCGCGGGCCTGGGCATTGAGCCGGACGCGGAAAGCATTCGCGCAGGGTTAGCACGGCTGTTTGAAATGTCCGATGCGGAGCGTCAGGCAATGGGCGAACGCGGGCGGGCGCTGGTGGCCGAACGATTTGCCTGGCCCGGCATCGCGCGCCAATTGCAAGACGTGGCGCAATGGTTGCTCGGCGGCGGCGCTGAGCCGGATTGCGTGCGGCTGAGTTAGTGTAGGAGTTGAAGCAATGGCTGATTCGATTGGTGTGGCAATCACGCCTTTGATTCTGACTTATAACGAAGAGCCGAACATTGGCCGGACGCTGGCGTCGCTGCGCTGGGCGAAGCGCGTGGTGGTGCTAGATTCCGGTTCGACTGACGCGACCGAGCGTATCGCGGAAAGTTTTTCCAACGTGGATTGGCGCGTGCGCCGCTTCGACAGTTTCAAGCAGCAAACCGATTACGGAGTTTTTGCGACGGGTATTGAAACGGATTACGTGCTGGCGCTGGACGCCGATATGGAAGTAAGCGACAAACTGATTGTCGAAATGGAAAACCGGTTTTTGCCAGGGAACTTCGCCGGGGGAATGTTGCCGTTTGAATACAGGGTGGAGGGACAAGCCTTGACCGGTTCGCTGTATCCGGCGCAGGTTCGTTTGTTCGCCCGTGACAGGGTGGAAGTCTGGCAGGACGGCCACGGCCACAAGTTTCGCGTCAACGGTTCGGTTTACCACTTCGCCGCGCCGTTGATTCACGACGACCGAAAACCGCTGGAGCGTTGGGTGGCTTCGCAGCTTTCGTATTCAAGCATCGAATTGGCGCGGATTTTGGAAGGCAAGGAATCCAAATGGCGCGACCGTTTGCGGCGGTTGGGATTGATGCCGCCGATTGTCGCGGCACTGGCTTATTTGCGTTCCGGCGGGCCGTGGGGCGGGGCGGCGGCGGCGCGGTATGCTTACGAGCGCGCCACGTATGAATGCTTGCTCGCGATTCGATTGATGTCGGCACGGTTGGAGAAAGAGCGTGGCTCTTCTGAATCGTTGTAATCTTGAGTGCTAATACAATGACTGCCAGTCAGATTGATTTATCCGTTTACAAAACCGTCGGCTTCGAGCGTGGCGCGAGTGTGCTGAAAGAAGGTTTGTGGCTGATGGTCAGTTTGTTTCTGTTCCGATTGTGTCCGTTCAAGCTGTCAGTGCTGAAGTGCGCGGTATTGCGTGGGTTCGGTGCGCGGGTGGGCGCGGGCGTGGTCATCAAACCGGATGTTCGCATCGCTTTTCCGTGGAAGCTGACTTTGGGAGATCACGTTTGGTTGGGCGAAGGGTGCTGGTTGTTGAATCTGGCCCCGATCACGCTGGAAAGTCATGTTTGTATTTCGCAGCGCGCGTTTTTGTGCGCGGGCAGTCACGATTACAAATCGCCGACTTTCGATTTGCGCGTCGCGCCGATTGTGGTGGAGCGCGGCGCTTGGGTGGGAGCTTGCGGTTGGGTGGGGCCGGGAGTGCGAATCGGCAGCCTGGCGGTGTTGACCGCGAATTCGGTCGCGGCAAAAGACCTGGGTCCGGCGGGTATTTATCAAGGCAACCCGGCGGTGCGCATTCGCGATCGGGTTATCGAAGTTTGATAAGGGCAGTTGGGTTTTCGATTGTGGAGGGATTATGTGCGGTATCGGCGGGATTGTTTTAACCGGGCAGGGAACCCACAACCTGCATAACGCTGCGGAGCGAATGCGCGGCAGGTTGTGGCATCGCGGCCCGGACGATCAAGGCACGTTCGTTTCAAACGATGGGTGCTGCGCGTTGGTACATACGCGGCTTTCGATTCAGGATTTGTCTCCCGCCGGGCATCAGCCTATGTCCACGCCGGACGGACGTTACTGGATCACGTTCAACGGCGAAATCTACAACTTCAAAGAATTGCGCCGCGAATTGGAACAGGCGGGCGAACGCTTCGTTTCGCAGTCGGACACGGAAGTGATTCTGAAGCTTTACGTGCGGTTCGGCGCGGATTGTCTGGAACGTTTGCGTGGCATGTTCGCCTTCGCCGTATGGGATGCCGAGCGCCGGCAACTTTTCATTGCGCGCGACCGCCTGGGAATCAAGCCGCTGTATTTTTACGCCGAAGACGGGAAGCTGATTTTCGCTTCCGAAGTTCGCGCGATTCTGGCCGCCGAAATGACGCCGCGACGGATTGATCCGGTGGCGCTTAACGAATACCTGGCATATCAGTCAGTTCCCGCGCCGCGCACTTTAATCGAAGGCGTGCGCACCCTGACGCCCGGCGCTTATTTGACGATGGACGCCGCCGGAACCGTCGAAGAGCGGCAATACTGGAATCTGCTCCGAAACCGCTCCACCGAAGCCCGTTTTGCGGACAAGCCGATGACGGTGCGCCGCGTCGGCGAATTGCTGCGTGAAGCGACGGAACTGCATCTGGTCAGCGATGTGCCGGTCGGCGTCTTTCTTTCCGGCGGAATTGATTCCAGCGCGGTCACGGCATTGATTCGCGAATTGGGATATACGCCTTACACTTTTTCGGTGATTTTCGCCGAGGCCAATTTCGATGAGTCGGCCTATGCCAGGCAGATCGCCAAACACTTTCGCGCTGAGCATACGGAAATCAATTTGACGGAAAACTCCATGCTGGAACAATTGCCGGCGGCGCTGGCCGCCATGGACCAACCCAGTTGCGACGGGATGAACACTTACGTCGTTTCCCAGGCGGTTAGAAGCGCCGGTGTGAAGGTGGCGTTGTCGGGTTGCGGCGGCGATGAATTTTTCGTCGGCTATTCGCTGTTCGGGCGGTTGGAAAAGGCGATGAAGTACATGCAGTCCAGCGCGTATTTGCCTGCTTCGGCGCGCGGCGTGCTGGCGCGCGCGGTCGAGCTAGCCGGCGGCAATTCGATTCAAGCCTCCAAAGCGGCGGCAATGATCGGTAGCGACGGCACGCTCGCTGAGATGTACCCGATCATGCGGCAGGTGCTTTCGCTCGGAAAACGTCGTTCTTTGCTCAGCGAACGATGGCATCAATTGAATGAACAATGGCAAGACCCTTATGTGGCCTTGCTGCAAACGGCGTATCGGCAG
>CAZRXE010001724.1:0-4055 GCA_964603695.1 uncultured Heliomicrobium sp. | reverse complement strand
CCAAATCGCTGGCTTGGAGTTTGGAAGTCCTGCAACTGAAAGACCCGCTGCCGCGCCTGGGCTTTGCCGGAACGGAAAAAGTCGGCGACCGCGAAACCAACGTCTTGCAAACCCGCCTGGCCGACGGGCGGCGCGTGCGGTTCAGCTTTGACAAGGAATCGGGCTTGTTGCTTCGCCGCGTGGTGCAAACCATCACGCCCATCGGCATTGATCCCGAACAAACAGATTACGAAGATTACCGCGACGTGGACGGCGTCAAAGTCCCGCACACCATTCGCACCACTTACCTGGATCAGTTCTATAATTCGACGCGCAAGTTCACCGAAGTGAAACACAACACCAAGCTGGACGACGCTTTGTTCGCGCTGCCCGCCAAACAATAAGCGCCGCCACGCCGGCATCCTGCATGGCCTCCACAGCCTTTTTGAACAGCCGACCGTTTGGCTGTTCAAAAAGGCCAAACCTTTTTCCGCCGCCTCCGCCTGCCGTCCAAAGAAAAAGCGTGTTGATCCAAACTTTGCCTCTCGACGCAGCACGAAGTGAAAAATTCGCGCCGCAAACTTATCGGCACGCAAATTCTGGAAGACAAACCGATCCCTGATTGTCTAAACAAGGCGTGTGAATGAAGTAAGCCACGCTGCTGCAAACAGTCCGACGGATGAAGAACTGGTACGTTTGGTCGCTGCCGGTCAGGGGGAACTGTTTGCCGAATTGCACGCGCGATATTACGCACGCGCTTTCCGGCTGGCCTGGGCGATGACCGGGCAGCGCGACGCGGCGGAAGAACTGACGCAAGAAATCTTTTTGCGCGCCTGGCAAAAGGCGGAACAGTTTCGCGGCGAATCGAGTTTCGGCACTTGGTTTTACCGACTGGCGACTCGCTGTTGCCTGAACTTTCGCCAACGGCTGCCCTCGCCGTCGGCGTATGAATCGCTCGACGCCTTTGAATTCCTGACGCATCCCGGGGCCATGAAACAGATCGAAGCTCGAATCGAACAACAGGAATTGCAACACGAAGTTCAACGCGCGCTGCTCAGCCTGAAATCGGACTGGCGGCTGGTGGTCATTATGAAAGACCTGGAAGGGCTGAGTTATGACGAAATCGCCTCGCGGATGGATTGTTCCGCCGGCACTGTGGCTTCGCGGCTGAATCGTGCGCGGGCGCTGCTGGCACGCAAGCTGGCGCATTTGCGCTGAATCAATTGAGGAGAAAGAGGGAACATTATGTGTAGAAGGATCATTTTCACCGTCGGAGTATTGCTTTCCAGTTTCGCGCTGGTCTGGGCCGACAACTGGCCGCAATGGCGTGGCCCTGCGCTCAACGGTGTCAGCAAGGAAAAGAATTTGCCGCTGCGTTGGAGCAAGGAGGAAAACATCGCCTGGAAACTGGCGCTGCCGGGTCTGAGCGCGGCGACGCCCGCCATCTGGGGCGACCGTATCTTCCTCAACGTTACCGACGGCGATCAGCTTCAGTTGTGGTGCGTGGACAAAAGAAGCGGTGCGCTGGTCTGGAAAAAGCAGCAGGGCGGCAAAAATCTCAAACTGGGCAAGCATAATCCTTCGTCGCCTTCGCCCGTAACCGACGGGCAGTACGTTTATGTCGTCAATGCTTACGGTCACGTCTACGCTTACGATTTTGCCGGTAACGAAATCTGGACGCGAAATTTGTGGAAGGAATATGGCCGCTTCGGGTTGAACTTCGGACATGCTTCTTCGCCGCTGTTGTTTGAAGACGCGCTTTACATCCAGATGCTGCAAGTCACCAAAGACAACGCGCCGTCCTATCTGCTGCGTTTGGCCAAAACGACGGGCAAGACTGTTTGGAAGGCGGATTTCCCTGCCTCGCCCGATTTCAAACCGGCTGAAGGTTACAGCACGCCGACGATTTTCAATCGTGCCGGCAAGGCGGAATTGATCGTCAACGGCACCGATCAGGTGACGGGGCACGACGTGCAAACCGGGCGCGAGTTGTGGCGCGTGGCCGGGCTAACGACGGAAAAAGAGCCTTCGCGGATCGCGTCGTCGCCCATCGTCGCGGACGGGGTGATTTACGCCGCCTCCGGGCATCGTCCGTTGCTGGCGTTGCGCCCTGGCAACGGCGAGGCGCAACGCCTCTGGTCGTCGCGTAACAGCCCTGACGTGCCCAGCCCCGTGACTGACGGCAAATATTTCTACACCGTGGACGACAAAGGCATCGCGCGCTGTCTGGATGCCAAAACGGGGCAGGAAATCTGGGGACCGCAACGTTTGAAAGTGGGCGATTACAGCGCCTCGCCCGTGTTGGCCGATGGCAAGCTTTACATCATCAGCGAAGAAGGCTTGACCACCGTGCTGAAGGCAGGGGCGAGATTCGAGAAGCTTGCGGAAAATAGTCTGGACGACGCCTGCCTGAGTTCACCCGCCGTCTCAGACGGTCAGCTTTTCATTCGGACTGCCGGCTTTCTGTATTGCATCGGCAAGCGCGTCGCCCAATAAATCGAAATATGTTTTTTCGCGGATTGAAACAACTTGTGCGTCCGGGCTGCCGCCGTTTTCAGCGGCAGCTTTCGCCGTATCTGGACGGCGAGTTGCCGCTGGAGGCTGCGGCAAAAATGGAGCAACATCTGGATGGTTGCGCCGCTTGTCGCGAACAGTTGGAAGGACAGCGGTTCGCCGCTCGTCTGGTCGCCAATTTGCCGCTGCCCGCAATTACGGCTGTCCCAGCTTACCCTAGCTGGACGCCGCCACCCGCCGATGCCGTGCAATCGCCAGCACGCCCGCGCAAACTGGTTTTTCAACTGGCGGCGGCCACGGCGTTGTTGACCATCATCGCGACCGGCGTTTGGTTTTTTCTACGTCCGCGCGGCGCTTCGTGGGAAGTGGCGCGGCTTTCCGGTACGCCGACGATTGCCGCGCGGTCAGTGGAGTTGACCGCTCGCTGGTACGCTGGCGAATGGCTGGAAACCGATGCAGCGGCGCGCGCGCTCATTCACGTAGGCCAAATCGGTCAGGTCGAAGTTGATCCAAAATCGCGCATACAACTGATCAAAACGAGTGCGGATGAATATCGAATACGGTTGGCGCGCGGACGAATTTACGCCGGCATTGTTGCTGCGCCGCGGTTGTTTCAGGTCGAAACGCCATCGGCCACGGCGATTGATCTGGGCTGCGCTTACACGCTGGATGTGGACGAAGACGGCGGCAGTTTGTTGCGCGTGACTTCTGGTTGGGTGGCGCTGACGCGCGGCAGACGCGAAACCTTCGTTCCAGCGGGCGCGGCAGCGCGGTCGGAAGCCGACGGGCGGATCGGCACGGCTTACTTCACCGACGCCACGGATAAGTTCAAACGGGCATTGACGCAGTTTGATTTCGCCGCCGATAAAACCGACGCGCTCGCCATCGTGCTGGCCGAAGCCCGCCTGCGGGATGCGTTGACGCTGTGGCAACTGCTGGCGCGGACTTCCGGCAACGAACGCGAACAGACTTACGACCGGCTGGCCGCGCTCGTGCCCGCCGCCAAAGACATCAACAAAGCCGCCACACTGCGGCTTGACGCGGCGGCGCTGGCGCAATGGAAAGAAGCCGCCGAATTCGCCGGCCTCGATGTTGATCCGCGCAAAGCTCCGGCGGCGACGGGCACGTTGACACCCGTCGGCCCGATGCTCGCCGCGCGCAGCGGTCACACCGCCACGCGCTTGCCCGACGGCAAAGTTCTGTTTGTGGGCGGCAGCAACGGCAAACAGGCACTGGCAAGCGCCGAACTCTTCGACCCGGCGACAGGACGGTTTGCTGCAACCGGATAGATGATCGCGCCGCGCTGAGCTCACGAAGCGACGTTGATTTCCAACGGCCAGGTTCTCATCACCGGCGGCAAAAGCGGTTACAGCCAATACGCCGGCGCGGAACTTTACGACCCGGCAACCGGACGTTTTATCGTTACCGGTAACATGCAAATCTCCCGCGAAGCCCACCGCGCCACTCTGCTCAACAACGGCAAAGTCCTTATCACCGGCGGTCTGAGCACCGCTTGGCCCCAACACCGTTTGGCGGAACTTTACGACCCGGCGACCGGTGCG
>CAZRXE010001723.1:0-2782 GCA_964603695.1 uncultured Heliomicrobium sp. | reverse complement strand
TGCTGACGCTGAGTTGGACGATTCAGGATGTTGGTTTCGTGCGGCGACGCCATTTCATAACCAATTCCGCGCCAGACGATGCGGTTTGACCAAGCCGAAGCGAAGACATTGTAAAGATAGAGCAGCGAAACTATCGGGCCGAGCAGCACATACGCCCACCACAATTTATGGATTTGCGCGCGGTTGCCGACCAGCAATTGCGTGGCGACTACGGCGCGTGTCCAACCAGTGGTTGCGCCGAGCAGGAAAATTCCGGTCAACAGCAGCGTCGGCACGAAACTGAGTTTACCCACGACGGCTGCCGCAATCAGCCAGGCGAGTCCGCCCCAGAATGTCAGGTTGTAAAGGACATGCGAAGCACCGGCGAGCTGCCAGATTCGCGGTGCATATACTCGCGTAATACGCATTTGCCGGGTGCTGAATTCAAGCAGTTCGGCCATCGTAGCGTCGGCGTGCGAAGCGACGAGACAATGCGGCACGAATTTGATTCGTTGTTGCGCGCCATGAATGGCCGCGCTCAGTGCGTAATCGTCGCTCAACGCACCGTTCCAGGCTTGTTTAATATTTAGCCGGTCGAAACTTTCGCGGCGGATGGCCATCGAACCACCCCAGGCAAACGACGAGCGTTCGCCCAGCAAAGACAGCGCGCTCGAATTCCAGACCGTCATCAGCAAAGAGCCGAGTCCGCCGCGCACCGGAACGTACCAGCGGAAGCCCGTTGTCGCGCCAATGCGTTTGTCGCCGAGCGGCCCAACCAGTTCCGACAGCCAATATTTGGATGGGCGCGCGTCGGAATCGGCGAAGACCAGCACTTCCGCGCGACGGTCAATCGAATTGAGCATATCCACCGCCGCCAACAGGTTGTGGACTTTTTGTCCGCGCCCTTTGGCTTCGCCTGCAACGACCAGCCAGCCCGGGCGACGGCTGTAGTTCTTAATCAGCCGCGACAGCACGGGATAAGCCGGATCCGTTTCGCTTTCGGTGACGAAGATGATTTCGTAATCACGGTAATCCTGCGCAAACAGCGCGCGAATGTTTTCTTCAAAATCGTGTTCCAGACCTTTGCAGGGAACGATGACAACGGATTTCGGCTGATAGCGGTTCGGGCGCAGACGATGTTGATGCAAGGAATAGCGGGAAAAACGAAATGCTGCGCCCAGGGCGAGAAGACTTTGTAAAAATAAAATAGAGGCAAGAACAATTAAGACAGTTTCCATAACCGCGACCGCCGAATTGCAAGATTGTCAGGTGCCGAATCGTCGAAAGGACATTGGGGATTCGTGGGCTAGCGCATTTTGCGCGAAACCCCAGGGATTTTCCAGACGCAATCTGTTGTGGGCAATATTTTTACGCAATGCCGGCCACTGCTTGGGGGCGGGCTTGGGTTTTGGCCGTTGCTTCGGCCAGACGGGTTTCGATCAGTTCGGAAATTTTGGCGGGAGCTTCTTCACACAGCGCCAGCCGTTTGGCTTCCATAATCAAGGCGGCCACATCGCCGGCCTGCTCGCGAAAACGGGCATCGCGAACGATCAAATCTTCTAGCACGCGACGCTCCCGCTCCGTGCGCGAAACATGTTCGCTCAACCCGCTGGCCACGGCGTATTCCACCGGAACCGTTTGATTGCGAACCATCACAAGCAACGGACGGAACTCCTTTTTGACTTCATCGCGGATGCGGTTCAACTCAAGCAGCGCGTTTTTGAAGCCCAGTTGGCCGCGCAGCGTCAGTTCAATCACGGGAGCAAGGGATTCCATGGCGTCAGCATCGTGCGGCGTCAATTCCCAACGTAATTGTGCGAAGAGTTTTTTATGCAACTCTTCCGGCGTGGTCTGCCCGTTGACGTCAAATCCGACTCGCACGACCGGACGTTGGTGATAATCCTTCATCAGTCTGGCCGTGTGCGTTTTGCCTTTCACTTCAACCAGATACGCGCCACGTTCATTGGCGTATTCGTCCACGCTACAAGCTTCCAGCGAACCTGGGTTATACGCCCAATCCTCAATCACGAAATTTTTATGCGTGTGACCGAGTGCCAGATAATCAATGTAGCTTTTCATTTCCAGCAGCTTGGCTTTCGGCAGCGGCGGGCCGGGATGCGTGACGTGGCCTTCAACGTCCGTATGCAGCAGCATCACGTTGAACCGCTCCGGGTCGTGGCAGTCGCGCATCAAATCCACCAAGCGAGTCAACGACTGGCTGACCGTCGAACCATACCAAACCGAACCGAAAATACGCACGTTGCCGATGTCAATGTAAGAACCGTAGCAAGCGGTGTCGTCCCAGGGAGCCAGATTGACCACGCCGTCGTCTTCATAAATCGGCTCAATCAATTTGATGTAGCCCCAGCGCGACAAACTGCGCAGCCAACTGGAAGTAGTGCCGACTTCGCGGCTGTCGTGATTGCCTTCGATGACGATGACTGGAATGCCAGCTTCACGAAGCCGAATCAAGCCATACATTGCCTGATTCATTGCTCGCGGCTCGACCTTGCGCGCGTCAAAAAAGTCCCCAGCGATCAAAACGAAAGAGACTTTTTCAGCCAGCGCGTAACGTTCGATGCAGTCTTTCCAGGCCAGAAAAAAATCCTGGGAACGCTCTTCCGAACGATAGCGGCGAATGCCCAGATGAATATCCGCGATATGCAAAAACTTGGTCATTGAAAATCCGGTTTGCTCAGCAAAATGGTTTCGCGAAAGGTCGCGTAGGTCGGGCGACCATTCAGTTTGGCCGGGTTGAAACGGTATTGCCGAAAAGCTTCTATAGCTTTCGGATTCAGCGCCG
>CAZRXE010001722.1:0-5672 GCA_964603695.1 uncultured Heliomicrobium sp. | reverse complement strand
GACTTGCTGGCCGGGCTTGAGAAAAACAAAACCGACCGCATCGCCATTCTGCGTCTGGAACAATTCTATCCGTTCCCGCAAAGCTTGCTGCAACGCTGGCTGGCTTCTTACACCAACGCGCAAGAACTGTTCTGGGTGCAGGAAGAGCCGCAAAACATGGGCGGCTGGAACTTTATGCGTCCGCGTTTGGAAGCCTTACTAACGGACAATCAAGAGTTGCGCTACGTGGGCCGCGCTGCCAGCGCCAGCCCAGCCACAGGCTCTTACACCATTCACCAACTGGAACAACAGCAACTGCTGAAAGAGGCGCTCAGCCTGTAGAGGACTTCGACGAAAGGGTTCGACAAACCGCGAAGTTTGTCGAACCTTTCGTTTATGCCGCCTTCTTCGGCCATCGCTGCATCGCTTCCACCAAAGCCGGATCGCTGTTGCTGCCTTTGAAAATCTTCAGCAGTGTTTTAGTCAGAGGCGCAACTTCAGCCAACGTTCGTTGTACCTGTTCATCGCCAATCAACCCTCGCGATTGCAAGAACCGCATCCAGGTCGGGACTAATTCCATCAACGCCCCGGCTTTATAAGGTTGATGATTGAGAAAGCCGAGCAACGTTCCCAGGTGTTGGTCAAGCTGTTTGTAATTCGGGCAAAGCGAGTGAGGTTCTAGTTTACCGGCTTTTTGCCCAGATATGGATGCCTGGAATTCGCCACGCGCCAAGCCGGCTTTGGTGTACGGCACGCCTTCAACGCGATGCGCGTAGCCGACGAACTCAACCGTAAGATCAGTCAGACTCTCATTGCCGAGAGCTTCGGTCGTTTCCGCTTTATATTTTTTCCAGCCTTTGCTTGGACGGCGCGCCGGCGCGTAAAACTCTTCCAGGCTCCATTGCCGTTCCGTTTGGTTGGTCAAGCCCGCAATCTCTGCGGCAATGCGATCTAATTCAAGCCCGTCATCCAGAAAAAACTTCAGTTGTTCCAGCAACACCGGATCGTCCCCTCTGGGTGCCGAAGTTTGCGCAGCGTAATTGTAGAGTTCGTACTGCACTGCTTGATTTGCGATTTCGCTCAGCCCCCAAGCGATGTGGCGCGAGGTACGAATTTTTGGCCAGGCCAGACGCATTGCGTCAAGCAGCGTGTTCAAATAGCCGTGGTAGGCCAGACACTCTTCCACTTGCGACCACTGATCTATGAGCCGGTCAGCCAAAGCCGCCATTTCAAGAGACAGAGAATGAACCAAATCGGGTCGCCCCATCACCAGAGCGTTGAAAATCCGCTTTTCCAGCAGGTAGCCCGCTTCTTGCCGATAAACTTCGGGCAAGCATTCACGCAGGCTTTCCACCAGAGAGTCGAAACGATTACGCTCGTTATGTTCAATGGTTTGTGGGAAGAGGCTGTGGAGCATTTCAAAAGCCATCTCGCCATTCATCAACTCCGGCTCATCCAGTGTTCGGTTAAAAATGGCAATGCGCTCTTCGTAATCGGCCGCCTCGAATTCGTCATAGCGCGCGTTCCAGACTTCGATGTTCGAGTGCGGCGCGCGCGCCGGTGAAGGCAAAGCAGATTCTGAAGGCAAAGTAGGTTCTGTTTGAAGAGAAACCTTTGGCGTCAGTTCCACCACCAGCGGTTGCTGCTGCGCTTTGCGCGCTTCCTCTTCCTCTTCGGCAAGACAGCATTTCTTATATTTTTTGCCGCTGCCGCAAGGGCAGGGATCATTACGTCCGACACTCATTTTCCTTTACTCCGGTTTTGATGTTTTACACCACGGCTTTGACCAATGGCGTGGATGGCGATCTGTTTTCTTCAAGCCGGTACGCTTGCCGCACTCGCAATTTCACTTCTTCCAACTTCGATTCATCGTTGAAGTACGCCGTCACCAGCGGTTCGCCCGCGTTCACCTCGTCGCCGAGCTTGGCGTGAATGTAAAGGCCGACGCCGTAATCAATCTTGTCTTCCAGCCGTCGCCGTCCGCCGCCCCAATCCATCACAATGCGGCCGATTTCGTCGGTTTCGATTCCGGCGACGAATCCGGAGCGCGTTGCCGTGATGGTTTGTTGTTTGGCGGCGTGCGGCAGCAGTTTGGGATTGTCGCAAACGCGCGGATCGCCGTCTTGCGCTTCAATGACGGCTTTGAATTTTTCCATTGCCGCGCCGGAAGTGATGGCTTCGCGGGATTGGCGGCGCGCGGTTGCCGGATCGGTTTCGATGCCGCCCGCCAGGATCATTTGCGCGGCCAGTTCCAAACAGAGTTCGGCGAAATCGCCTTCCAGATTGCCTTGCAGCATTTCGATGGATTCCAGCGTTTCGACGGCATTGCCCACCCAGCGCCCCAGCGGCTGGTTCATGTCTGTAATCAAGGCTGTGACTCGTTTGCCCATTCGGCGGCCAATGGCGGCCAATGCTTCGGCCAGTTTTAGCGAATCTTCAAACTCGCGCATAAACGCGCCATTGCCGGTTTTCACGTCCAGCACCAGACCGTCAATTCCTTCGGCCAGTTTTTTGGACATCACCGAAGCGCAAATGTACGGGCGAAACGGAACCGTCGCCGTAAGGTCGCGCAGCGCGTAAAGCTTCTTGTCCGCCGGCGCAATTTCCTTGGTCTGACCGATCAAGGCCAATCCGCAACGCGCCAGCACATCTTTGAATTCCCCCAGCGAAAGATTGGTGCGAAAACCAGGAATGGCTTCCAGTTTGTCGAGCGTGCCGCCGGTGTGCGCCAACGCGCGACCGGAAATCATCGGCACAGCAACGCCGCAAGCTGCCGCAATCGGCGCAATGACCAAGCTGGTTTTGTCGCCGACGCCGCCCGTCGAATGCTTATCCACCTTGGGCAAAGCGACGTGATCGTGCGTCAGCACGTCGCCGGAATAAAGCATTTCTTCCACCAGCGCGACGGTTTCGGCTTCGGTCAATCCGCGCAGAAAACCGGCCATCAACCAGGCGGCCATCTGGTAATCGGGAATTTCATCGCGCGTGTAGCCGCGAATCAGGAAGGCAATTTCTTCGCGCGTCAGCTCCTTGCCGTCGCGTTTTTTTTCAATTAGGTCTTGTGGTCGCATAGAAAAAGATTCAACTGTTCAGGCCAAACAAGCGTGTTAATTTAGCCGTTTGGAATGTGTATCCAGCCAGGTTTGTAATTCATTGATTGACATGAATTCCAGCAGTGCTTCGCCACGAACCAGCAATACTGTGGACATTTTTTAGCCCAAACGGTACGCCCGCATTTGGCGGCGGACATTGAGTATCTGGCGGCAGGCGGCGCATTCGCCAATAAAAAGTGCGCCAACGACATCACGCTATCTTTACGACCACCGATTTGAAATGTACGGCGGCCGCGATGCTGGAGATGTACCAAGCGTGTTTCCGGATTGAATTCCTGTTTCCTGACGGCAAGCAGTTCACCGGACTTACCGAATGACAGTACCGCAACACCGCAGCGTTGGACTTGCTCCAGTTTGAGCCGTTCCGCTAAAACTCTGACTCTCAAAGTTATCATCATTCAAGCATTCTTCAACGAAGTCACTGGCGCGCCGCAGCACCCAGCAACACCTGTCCAGGCCGCGTTTCAGTCATTTTGCTGTCATCCAGTACAACTACGCCGTTGACGATCACATAGCTGACACCTTCAGCATATTGATGTGGGTCGGCGAAGGTGGCGCGGTCAATGATGTGAGCCGGGTCGAAAACAGCTATGTCGGCTTTCATTCCCGGACGCAGCACGCCGCGACCTTGCAGCCCCAGCCGCGCAGCAGGCAGCGAAGTCATTTTGCGGATGGCATCTTCCAGGCTGAGTACGCGCTTTTCGCGGACGTACACGCCCAACACACGGGCGAATGTTCCATAACTGCGCGGGTGCGGAACGCCTTGTTTTGGAATCTCTACGCCGCCGTCCGAAGCGATCATTGTCAGCGGGTCTTTCAAAATGCGCACCAGATCATCTTCGTTGATGGCGTGGAAGATGGCGGAGACGCTGCCTTTGGCGACGATTTCAAGCGCGGTTTCGGCGGCGTTTTCAATCGTCACCGTGCGTCCGCGCGCAGCGGTAATTTCAGCCAGATTCTTGCCTTCCAGGCTTTGATCCCAACCGCAACGCGCGATGGCGATGTTTTTCGGGTCGCCGCCGCCGCGGTCGAATTTTATGTTTTCGATGACGGCAGCTTTGATTTTGACGCGTGTGGCCGCGTCATTCAGCCGTTTGACCAATTCGCGTTGGCCACCCTCCTGCGACCATTGCGGCAGCAGGGCGACAAGGCCGGTGCTGGATGCGGTGTACGGATACTGGTCAATCGTCACATCCACGCCGCGCGCACGGGCTTCAGCAATTACACGCAGCGTATCCGTGCTGCGTCCCCAGTTCCCTTTTCCGATGATTTTGTGATGAGTGACTTGTGTGGGCAATCCGCCGCGTTCGCCGATGGCGATGGTTTCTTCGACACTTTTCAGCACGTTTGCTGCTTCGTCGCGCATGTGCGACGTGTGAATGCCGCCCATTTGCCCGGCGACTTTGGCCAGTTCAATGACTTCTTCGGTCGGTGTGTAATTGCCTGGCACGTAAAACAATCCGGTGCTTAAACCCAGCGCGCCCTGTTCCATCGCTTCTTTAGCGAGCGCCTTCATTTTTTCGATTTCTTCAGGTGTGGCGCGACGATCCGCCAGGCCGATGACTTTTTCGCGGATGGAGCCTTGCCCGACCAGCGCGCCCAGGTTGATGGCGATGCGCGCTTGTCGAAGTTGATCGAAGAACGGTTTGAGCGGCAGCGGCGAGCTACCGTCCGGGCCTTCGATGGCTGTGGTCACGCCCTGGCGGATATAGTTCTCGGCTTTGGTTTCCTCGAAAATCTGGCGGCGCGCGTGGGAATGAATGTCTATGAAACCGGGCGCAACGATTTGTCCGTTGGCTTCGATGACGCGCCGCGCCGTTGCGCCGTCGAGTTTGCCGATGGCGGCAATGGTGTCTCCGCGCAGTGCGACATCGGCGCGAAACCAAGCGTTGCCAGTGCCGTCAATGATGCGCCCGCCGCGAATGAGCAAGTCGTATGGTTGTGTTTGCGTCGGTTGGGGAAAATGCCAAACCGCAAGTAGCAGGCAAAATAGAATTTGGAGCGTGAATTTCATTTTGGTGAAAGTACAAAAGCGTGCGAAGCCAAAGACTCTGGCTTCGCACGCCGGTTTTAGGTTGGACAACCGCTTTTTACCAAAGCAGCTTCAAGCCGAATTGAAGTTGACGAGGTGCGTTGGCCTGCGACGTGATTTGGCCGAACGTGGTCGAAGTCACGCTGGTGTTCGGCCCGCCGAAACGCGGCGTGTTGAAAGCATTCAAAGCTTCGACGCGGAATTGCACGGCCATGCGCTCAATCGGACGGAACTGTTTGAACAACGACAGATCGAAGTTCTTGATACCGTCGTTGCGAATGTTCACCGTTGGGCCGACGTTACCGAAGGTGAAGGCCGCCGGCTGGCTGTAGACGCTGGTGTCGAAATACTTGTTCAAGCGTTCGTCCACTTTGCCGCTCAGGTTCGGATCGTTGCCGTTGGTGTTCGGGCGCGTCAGCGGATTGAACAGTCCGGCGGTATTGTTGGCGGTGATGGTCAACGGCGTACCGCTTTGGAAAGTGGTGATGCCGTTGAACTGCCAGCCGCCGATGAAGGCATCCAGCACGCCCGGCGCGCTGCCGCCGAAC
>CAZRXE010001721.1:0-5471 GCA_964603695.1 uncultured Heliomicrobium sp. | reverse complement strand
TCCGAAGAAGTCAGACCAAACGAAGCAGCGGCGGCAGCAACACCTGCGGCAATCAGTGTGATGGCAAGCGAAGCCGTGTTGCGAGATGGGTCGAACTTCCTTCAGGTGACCGGCAGTTTGGAAGCTGATGAATAGTCAGATATTGCGCCGCCAATTTCCTGGCAAGTTGCGGCTGCGCCTGCGGATGTTGAAGCATTCGTCAAGCAGGCCATGTGATTCTACGGCTGAATGACCGAGATGCACGGCTGCGGCTGCAACAAGCACAGAGGAAGCGAGCCGCAAGCATTGGCAGTGTTGCGGCAGGCAGAAGCAAGGCAGGGCTTGGGACCGAGCGGGCGCTTCGACCCGAACCAAATTCCAGAATTTCAGGCCGCGCGGCAGCAATTAAGAAGCGGCCAAGTGCGGGCGAATCTGGCCGAAACCAATGCGCGACGTTACGCAAATTTGTTTGAAACCGGCGACGTGGCGCGCAGCGCCTACGATCAAGCCCGCGACAAGCCGGCACCGCGCGCGCGCAAGCCAACGCCGCGCGCCAACAATACGAAGCGACGATGAAAACTGCGCGGCAAAGCAATCAAGGCGTTTCGGGCGCGCGAGCCGCATTGACAGCCGCGCGCGCGCAAACCGCGCTGGCGCAAAAAGCCGTCAGCGATACCGTTATTCGCGCGCCGTTTGCGGGCTTTATTAGCGACCGTCCCGCTGCGCCCGGCGAATACGTCACCACTACGTCAAAAATCGCCACGCTGGTGCGCGCCAATCCGATCAAAGCGTTATTGCAGTTGCCGGAAGCCGACGCGGGCCGCGTGCGCATCGGTCTGCAGGTGTCGGTGCGCGTCACGGCCTATCCCGATCAGGAATTTTCCGGTCAGGTGGCGGCCATCAACCCTTCGTTGAACACGACTTCACGCGCGGTCGTCGTGCAGGCCGAAATCGCTAATCCGCAAAATCTGCTGTGTCCGGGAATGTTTGCCACGGGACGTATCGAACAACCCCGCGCCGGACAAACTGTCTTCATTCCGCGCGCCGCGCTGATGCGCGATGAAACAACAAATATCTTTAGTGTCTATGTCATCGAGGGCAACACGGCGCGACTGCGTCAGTTGCAGACCGGACAGGAAAACGGCGGTTTGGTGCAGATTCTTTCCGGCGTGTCGGCAGGCGAAACGGTGGCGACCGGCGGCGGCGATCAGCCTTACGACGGCGCAAGCGTGCAGCGGAAATGACTGAGAGCGGCAACGAGTTTGAAGTATGCAAAAGTTGGCTGAGTTATGTGTGCGCCGTCCGGTCTTCGCGACGATGTTGATTTTGTCGCTGACGGTGGTCGGTGTTTTTTCTTTCTTTTCGCTGGGAGTTGACCTGTTTCCCAAAGTGGATTTGCCGACGGTGATTGTGACCACCGTCAATCCGGGCGCTTCGCCGACGGAAATCGAAACGGAAATCTCCGACAAGATCGAAGCCGCCGTCAACACTGTCAGCGGCATTGATGAACTGCGTTCGACTTCGACCGAAGGCGTTTCCACCGTCATTGCCACTTTCGTGTTGGAAAAGAGCGGCGACATCGCCGCGCAGGAAGTTCGCGACAAGGTCAACCTCATCATCGGCAATTTGCCGGAAACTATCGAACAGTCCGTCATTCAAAAAGACGCTCAGCTTGATGACCGTATTCCTGCCCGTAGGCTTTATGGGCGGCATCGTCGGACGCTTCAGGTTGACTTAGGCCTTTGCCATCGGCGTTAGTCTGCTGGTGTCTTTTACGCTGAAGCCGATACGGGCCGCGCGCATCATCAAACCAAAAGATGAAGACGGACGGGGAGACGAGGAGATGGGGGGCAGGAAGAAGAGGAGATAAGGGGACAAGTAGACGAGGAGATAGAAGAGAAGCCGCAATCCGCAATCAATAATCCGCAATCGAAAGAATCACGTTTTTACCGCCCGATAGACCGCACTTACACCTGGATGCTGACTTGGACGATGGCGCATCGTTGGGTGGTGGTGGTGTTGTGCGTGCTGGTCATTCTCAGCATCGTGCCGCTGTTTATGCCGGTCGGCAAAGACTTTCTGTCGCAGAACGATCAATCGCAATTTGAAATTTTCTGATGCTAACGGATTTTGTGGTTACAACCGCAAGCCTCCCATTGACGAGGCAATGAGGAAGTTGTGTAACCAATTTTCGTGATACTGAAAGCCATTGAGATCCGCAAAGGGCGAAGACCTCGCTGACTGATCGTGTCGCAATCGTTTCCCATAAGGATGAAAAGTCCACTGCATCGCCATTGCCCGGACTGCCAATCGCGCGCTCGCTTTTGTGCCGTGGCAGTAGTGCATCGTATACAGATGCCGGTCCATCACATTGAGCAGTTGATCCACCGCGTTCGAGGTGCGCGCCGCCCCCGGATAATCATAGGCCGGCAGGAACGCTCCGCATTTAGCACAGAGTTTTTCGACCATTTCGTCAGCCCCACCCGTCAGGTGTTTCCGCGACCATTCCTGCAGGCGGCGATCCCGTTGCGCAAAACTCTGTTTGCTATTTGTCGGGAAACTGATGCCGCAATTCTCCTCGGCAGCGATCTCGAATCTTACTGTAACCACAAAATCCGTTAGCATCAGGAACTTTCAAATATTTTCTTCAAAGCAGCCATTAAGGAGATGCAAAATGACAGTGATCCACTGCAGTTTCTTTTTGAGCATTTGGAAGGCCGGCAGTCGTGGTTGCGGCGCGTTTCGCTTTACAGCGACACCCACGGCGATTCCAACATCTACGTCGCTTATCGCACGGTCGTCGTGAAGGTGATGGCGCTGTTTCTGGATGCGCAGGAAGCGGAGTTCAAAATGGCGTTGGGGAGGGATGTGAAAGCGGCGGAGTTCAGGCCTTACCAGGATCGTTTGCGCCAAAGTCTGGCCGTGATGCGCGACACTGACCGCCGTTTGCACCTGCGCATCGCCGCCTGAAACGTCCTCGTCGAAGCGGCGCAATTGCGCGACAAGCGGCAGCGCAGCGAAGAGTAGTGGAGGCTGGAAACTTTTGGCGAGAAGAGATGGTTTCCATTTTGTGGTGCGGCGGGCGCTGGAAAAAGACGGCTGGACGATCACGCATGATCCGTTGCCGCTGAGCTTTGAGAACATGGATTTGCTGGCTGACCTGGGCGCGGAACGGACGTTGCGGCGAAAAGGCCGGTCAAAAGATCGCGGTGGAAGTGATAGATTTCGACAGCGCCTCGGCCACCAATGAAATGCAAAAATCGCTGGGGAAGTTGCATTTCTATCAATGGGCATCGGATGAGGACGATCCTGATCGGTAGTTGTTTCTGGCCATTAGCGAGGCGGTTTACGATAAGCAATTCCAGCGGCCTTCTTTCCGAAAGGCAGTGCAACGACGCGGAATCAAACTTTGTTTAAAGTGGTGGCGTCCTGCGAACGCAAGACAGGACAGTTTCTGTTGGTCAGGATCGGTTGGGATAAGAAGCATTGACATTACATCATCCTTTTCCTGGCCCAATTGATTGGCGGTAAAGTTGTTATTGAAGCCGACATGACCGAAGGCCTGAAGTCGCTGTTGCTCGAAGCCGGCATTCGTGAAGAGGATTTCTTGTCCGACCGGGACGCGGAACAATTGGAAATGGCTGCCTGAGCTGCCGGGAAAGTCTTTGTCGAAGCGGCGCGGTTGCGCGGCAAACGGAAAGGCGGGAATGAGATAAGTGGCCTGATCTGGTGGTCGGCTGAAGGGGCTGTTGCGGTAAGAGTGGCCGAACAATTTATAGACAGGATGATTGGCACACCGGCAAGTTCACGCCAATCCGTGGTTGCAGATTTGGCGTGAACTTGTTGGGCTTGAATGTGAGAAGGAGTTACTGATTCATCGAAGACAGGAACTCGGCATTGGTCTTCGATTTCTCCAACCGATCCAGCACTAATTCCATTTGTTCAACGGGCGAAAGCGGCGTCAGCACGCGCCGCAGCACCCAAATGCGATCCAGGTCTTTTTTGGGAATCAGCAATTCCTCTTTGCGCGTGCCGGACTTTTGCAGGTCAATGGCAGGGAAGACGCGCTTGTCGGAGAGTTTGCGGTCAAGATGGACTTCCATGTTGCCCGTGCCTTTGAACTCTTCAAAAATCACATCGTCCATGCGGCTGCCGGTTTCCACCAATGCCGTGGCGATGATCGTCAGGCTGCCGCCTTCTTCGATGTTGCGCGCCGCGCCGAAAAAGCGTTTCGGGCGCTGCAGGGCGTTGGAGTCAACGCCGCCGGACAGAATCTTGCCTGAAGGCGGAACAACCGCGTTGTGCGCGCGTGCCAGGCGCGTAATCGAATCGAGCAGAATCACCACGTCGCGTTTGTGTTCGACCAGACGCTTGGCTTTTTCGATCACCATATCGGCCACCTGTACGTGGCGCGAAGCGGGTTCGTCGAAGGTGGAGGAAATCACTTCGCCGTTGACAGAGCGTTGCATGTCCGTGACTTCTTCCGGGCGTTCGTCAATCAGCAACACGATCAAGGTCACTTCGGGATGATTCTCCGTGATCGAGTTGGCGATGGTTTGCAGCAGCATGGTTTTGCCGGTGCGAGGCGGCGCGACGATCAAACCGCGCTGCCCTTTGCCGATTGGCGTAAACAAATCAACCACGCGACCGGAGACGTTTTCCGTGTTGGTTTCCGCCTTCAAATGCTCGTTGGGATAAAGCGGCGTCAGGTTGTCGAAGAAGATTTTGTCGCGGGCGATTTCAGGCTGCTCGAAGTTGATGGCTTCGACTTTGATCAGCGCGAAGTAACGCTCGCCTTCTTTTGGCGGGCGAATCTGGCCGGAAATTGTGTCGCCGGTGCGCAAATCGAATTTGCGAATTTGCGAAGGGCTGACGTATATGTCGTCCGGGCCCGGCAGGTAGTTGTATTCCGGCGCACGCAGGAAGCCAAAGCCGTCCGGCAATGTTTCCAGCACGCCTTCTGAGAAGATCAATCCGGATTTTTCCGTTTGGGCTTGCAGGATTTTGAAGATCAACTCCTGTTTGCGCATGCCAGTGGCACCGGGCACGTCAAGGTCTTTGGCGATCTGCGTCAGTTTGGAGATGTTCATCTCCTTCAAATCGGCGATGTCCAAAAACGAGCCGCCTTCGTAATTTTCTTCCGCTTCGTCGTAATCGTCGTAATCTTTCGGTCTGTTGTTTCTGTCTGCCATAGCTCACTTTGTTTTCCCGCGTTGGCTTTCAACCCTGTACGGTTGTTACCGCCGGCGCGAGAAAATCTCCTTATTTTGAGAGGGGTTTTTCAGTCATTCGACTGCGCGCGATGCCTGTTCGCGCGGGGGTTGTTAGTCTTCGGCTGTGTTCAGGGCAGCCTGAGTAAAAAGCCATCGGCACACGGCCGAAGTTATCCATTCAACATTCAATCGGGAAATCTGGGTGCGAGAAGCCCGGCGTTGTTGCGGTGAGAGCCGCCAGTGACTTAACCGCTCTGGTAATTTGACAGTCGGAGATGC
>CAZRXE010001720.1:0-5638 GCA_964603695.1 uncultured Heliomicrobium sp. | reverse complement strand
GCGCGTTCCATTTTGTAAACCGCGCCCAGTGCCGCCACCAGCCGTTCGCCCTGGAAGTTCTGCATTACGTAATAAAAGCCCTTGTTCAATTCGCCGAGCAGATACCGGCGCGGAATGCGGCAATTGTCGAAAAACAATTCCGCCGTGTCCGAAGACAGATTGCCGACTTTCTTGAGTTTTTTGCCGACACTGTAGCCAGGCGTCGAGGTTGGGAAAACAACGAAAGAAACGCCTTTGTGTCCTATTTCGCTGGCTTCGCCGGTGCGGACGGCGAGCAGAATGAAATCGGCGCGCGTGCCGTTGGTGATCCAAAGCTTCTGGCCGGAGATGACGAAATCATCACCGTCAATGACGGCGCGGGTTTTGATGGCCGCGACATCCGAACCGCCGCCGGGTTCGCTGATGCCGAGCGCGGCAATGTAATCCCCGGCGACAGCGGGTTTCAGAAACAGTTCGCGCTGTTCGTCCGTGCCGAGTTCTTCCAGCACGGGCAAAGTCATATCCGATTGCACCATCAAGGCCATCGCCACGCCGCCGTTATTGGCGTAAGACAACCCGTCCAGATAAGCCGCCGTCGCCCACCAATCCAGTCCGTTGCCGCCCCAGCGCGGGTCTGTGCGAATGCCGAACAAACCCAAGTCGCCGGCTTTTTTGAAAAGTTCGCGCGGGAAAATTCCTGCTTCGTCCCATTCTTCGGCGAAGGGTGCGATTTCCTTTTGGCAAAACTGTTTGACGGTTTCACGCAACATGACGTGTTCTTCGGTGAAATATGGAAAAGTCGGTACTGATTCGACTTTCTGTATTTGAGTTCCTGCCGACATAAGTTTGTCCTCCTGAAACGATGCTCAATGCTGTTGATGAGTTTTGAAGATTGCTACGAATGAAGGGAGGCCGGCGTGTTTTCACCGACGCGGCGGAAAGTAGCATAGCTCCGTGGCAAAGCCAACGTTGTGTTTCAGGCGGGAAGCTGAGTTCGACGGATTGTATAAACATCGGGAAAAACAGTTTTACGCCAAGCCGCCAAGGCGCAAAGATGATGTGATGTCTTTGCGCCTTGGCGGCTTGGCGTGAACTTGAAAGCGATGGTTCCGGCTTACGGTTTTTGAGCAAAGCGGCCTGCGCGGTTGCGTTGTCCGCCGCCCGAATTCGGATGGTTCTTCTGAAATTCGGCGGCGATGGCTTTCAGGTCGTTGGCGATGGTTTGCACGTCCTGTTTGTCCACGCCCGAAGCTTTCAAAATGGCTTGCGCGTCGGCAATGGCCTGGTTGACTTCCGAAGCGGGAATATTGGCGCTGTTCATCACGGCGTAAAGATCGTTGGTAAGTTTGGCTTTTTCGGCATTGCTGATTTTGCCGTCGCTTATCGCGTCAGCCAGATCGTTGGCCAGTTTTTCGACCAGCGCCGAATCGGGTTTGGTTGCGCCGTCGGCCATCGCCAGCAGATCGTTTTTCAGGGTTTGCTTCATCTCCGGTGTTACCTGCGAACCTTGTTTGATGGCTTGCAGATCGTTGGTCAATTTCTGGATGTTTTGCTGCTGGGTTTGACTGACGGGCGAACCGGCAGGCTTTTGTCCGGCAGACTTTTGTCCGGCAGGTTTTTGGTTGGTCATCTCGGAACCTGTGCGTTCCGTGCGTCCGCCGGTGCGTTGAGCAAAGGTGGTTGCGGACATCAGAGACAAACTGAGAACAAGCATAAAAGCAGTAATGAATGATTGGGTTTTCACGTGATGATTCTCCTTGTTGATTGGATTTGAGTGGGCGGAGCAAGCCGGCTGCCCGCTCCGCCGCTGATGATGATTATTGATTGAAGTGTTCTTTGATGCGATCTTCGATGCGGGCGCGGAATTGCTCGGCCTTCGCGCGTTGTTCCGGCGTTAGCACGGCGTAAATCTGCGTTTTGACGCGCTCTTTTTCGACGATCAACGCCGCCAGTGTATCACCCTGTTTGTCGGCGATGGCTTTGACCTGCGCTTCGTTGAACGTGCCGTTGTCAGTGGCTTCGGTCAACGCTTTGCGATTCGCCGCCAGTTCGACAATCAGCGGTTGAACCTTGGGTTTTTCCGCTTCCAGGATGGCTTTGATCTGCGCTTCCTGTTGGTCTGTCAAATCCAGAAACACAGAAGCGCGATCCAGGAAGCGTTGCGCGAAGACCGGCAAACCGCTGCCGGCAAAATGTCCTCTGCGGTTTTGCGCAAATGCAAAGACCGATCCGGCGACCAGCACAAGGGCGGCGGAAGCTGCAATGACGATTCGTTTGGTTGTCGTGTTCATAACGTTTCTCCTTCTTGGTTGTTGTTTTCGATTCGTGAACGACTGCTTCGTTCGTGTTGCATTAAACGACAACTCGGCGTGGAGTTGCGTAGCAGTTCGGTCAAGCGATTGTAAAGTTCTGTAAAGACCCGCTGACAGTTTCTGACAGCGGCCTGCGGCCTGCTGCGTTAGAATCGAATGCGGAGGTTTCACCGAAACAATGGATCGTTTATTACTGATTGATGATGATTTGGAATTGAGCGAACTGTTGACGGAGTACTTGTCTGCCGAGGGCTTCGTCATTGAATCGGTTCATGACGGCGAAACCGGCGTCAGCAAAGCGCTGCAAGGCGGATTTGCCTTGATTGTGCTGGACGTAATGTTGCCGGGCTTGAATGGCTTTGAAGTGTTGCGCCGTACCCGCGCTGCGAATCGAACTCCGGTGTTGATGTTGACGGCGCGCGGCGACGACGTTGATCGCATCGTTGGACTGGAACTCGGCGCGGACGATTATTTGCCGAAACCGTTTAATCCGCGCGAACTGGTGGCGCGAATTCGCGCGATTTTACGTCGTGCCAATCCTGAACCGATGCCTGCGGCTCAACCGCAACAATTGGCCGTCGCGGATGTCACGCTGGATTTCGGCACTCGCACCGTGCGACGCGACGGCCAATTGGTGGACTTGACCGGCGTTGAATTCGATTTGCTGGCGATGTTGCTGCGCGATGCCGGCCAAATTGTTTCGCGCGAAAGCCTGGCTAAACAGGTGCTCGGTCGTGAATTCAGCCCTTTTGACCGCAGCATTGACATGCACATCAGCAATTTGCGCCGGAAGCTTGGCCATCAGCTCAACGGAATTGAACGCCTGAAGGCGATTCGCGGCGTCGGATACATTTATGCCGCGCCTTCGCAACGTTAAATGATTTATGAGACGCAGCCTGTTTTTCAAAATCTTTGCCTGGTTCTGGCTGGCGGTAGGTTCGCTGGTGGCGGCCGTGGCGATAGCCGTCGTCTTCACTGAATCCGATCCGGTGGGCACGCGCTGGCGCGAATTGATGGGACGCGCATTGACGTTTCAGGCGCAGAACGCCACACAGATTTTTGAACGCGACGGAGCGCAGGCGCTTGAAGCGTTTTTCGAGCGTTTGGAAAAGACCACCGAAACCCGCGCCACCTTGCTGGATGCCGGCGGGCGCGAAATTATTCCGCGCGGAATTTCGCCCGGCGTTGAACCGTTGATTGCCCGCACGCAACAAAGCGGAAGGCCGGAAGCCGAATTCACACGCGACAGAACATTCGCCGCGTTGCGCATAGAATCTGCGTCCGGCAAACGTTACATACTAGCTTGTGAACTGCCCAATGGATTGCTGGGCCAGCTTCGCGTAACGCCGCGCGCCCGCGCCTTGCGGTTTTTGGCTGCGATTCTGACGGTCGGCTTGGTTTGTTTGGCGTTGGCCAGATATTTGACCAAACCGATTGTCGCCTTGCGCGCGGCCACGCAGCGATTGGCTGCGGGCGATTTGTCGGCGCGCGTGGCGGACTCTGCGCGACAGGATGAACTGGCCGACCTCGGACGCGATTTCAATCAAATGGCCGAACGCATTGAAGCTTTGATGAAATCACAGCAGCGATTGGTCGGCGATGTTTCGCACGAATTGCGTTCGCCGCTGGCGCGTTTGGGCGTGGCGCTGGAACTGGCCAGAGCAAAAGCCGGCGCGGAAGCTGCACCGGCGCTGGATCGCATTGAACGCGAGTCCCACAGATTGAATGAACTGATTCAACAATTGCTGACCCTGGCCAAATTGGAAAGCGGCGTTTCCTCGCTTCCGATGACTGCCGTGGCTCTGGATCAATTGGTGCGGGAAGTCGTTGCCGATGCCGGTTTTGAAGCAGCGGCGCGGGGGCGTCAGGTCAGGCTGTTGCATTGTGATGGCTGCGCCGCAAATGGTTCGCCGGAACTGTTGCGGCGAGCCATTGAAAACATCATCCGCAACGCCGTGCGCTATACGCGCGAAGCTTCCACCGTCGAGGTTTCGCTGCGGCGCTCCGGCAATCAGGCAATCATTGCCGTTCGGGATTTCGGCGAAGGCGTTCCGCTTTCGTCATTGGAACAGCTTTTCGAGCCGTTTTATCGCGTGGCCGAAGCGCGCGACAGACAAACCGGCGGAATCGGTTTGGGGTTGGCCATTACGAAAAGCGCGGTCTTGTTGCACGGCGGTCAAATCACTGCGGCCAATGCCGACGGCGGAGGCTTGCTTGTGATTATGTCGTTGCCGTTGACGTAAACCTCCGCCGTGCAAACCTTATGCTTGCGTATCACATTCAATCCGTACCAATGCATCGCCGGGCGAGACGACCTGGCCGACGGACACTTTAATCGCCTCGACCACGCCGTCCGCAGCAGCGCGAATCGTTTGCTCCATTTTCATTGCTTCCAAAATCAGCAAGGCTTCGCCTGCGGCGACCGGCTGCCCCTCGCTGACCAGAATTTTCAGCACCACGCCGGGCATGGGCGAACTTGCAGTGCCTTCCTGACTGGCCGCCGATGGAAGCGGATGGCGCGGCAGCCGCGTGACGACGCTTGCGCCAAGCGAGGAGTCAATAAACAAACGATCATTGGCTTCGGTAATGCAAAACGCTCTTTGCACGCCGTCAATGGCCAGCCGCAGCCGGCCTGTTTCAGAAGTCAAAACCTCTACGCTGGCCGTGCTTCCCATTGCCATGATTTCAAACCGGTTGCCGACAAGATGGCGACAGAAAACTTCCGCTTCCTGATTTCCCAACAGCAATTTGATCGAAGGCGCGCGATAAGGATTGTTGCGATAACCCGGCGGAATTTCCGCAAGCAGGGAATTGGCCTGTTGCTGTTGTTGCTGCAAATACAACGCCGCCGCAATTGCCGAGGTTTGCTCAAGCAGCGGATTGTCGCTGCCGACAAGCTCGTCCAGTCGCTCCGTGAGAAAGCTGATGTCGGCATCGCCTTGTTGAAAAGTTTCGTGTTTCAGCAGGCGGATCAAAAAGTCGCGATTGGTTTGAAAGCCTTGCACGATGGTTTGCCGCAGCGCGTAGCTCAATTTGCGAATGGCCGTGTCACGGTCTTCGGCGTGGGCGATTAATTTGGCCAGCATCGGATCGTAATGGATGCCGACTTCCATTTCGGCTTCAACGCCGGCATCCACGCGCAAGCCGTTAATGCCTTCCGGCAAACGCCAATTCTGAATTTTGCCCGTGACTGGCAGAAAACTGTTGGCCGGGTCTTCGGCATAAAGGCGCGCTTCAATGGCGTGGCCGGCGGTTTTCAAATCGGTTTGCGAAAAGGGAAGCGGGCGATCTTCGGCAATTTCAATTTGTAGTTTGACCAGATCAAGGCCGGTAATCATTTCCGTCAC
>CAZRXE010001719.1:0-7102 GCA_964603695.1 uncultured Heliomicrobium sp. | reverse complement strand
TATCCGACGCCGGCGGCTGCGGGTTACAACCGGCATTACTTTGTCGGGCTGAGTCCGGTTGACGGGACGTTCAAAATCCTGACGCAATTCACGACGGAATTGATCCTGGATGCGTCGGGATACTTTGCGCCGTGATGCTGCCTATATTGCCGCACAATGCCCTGAAACAAGGAAATGTAGCGCAGCATTGGGAGACAAAGCCGTTTCACCAAGCGTTGTCTTGGAGAGGCGGCTTTTTTGATTTATTCCAGGCTGCAAAAACAACAGTTGTTTGCAACATACTATCAAGGAGAAAAGACCGGTGAGAACAAGGGGCTTCGCAAGAAGCTGCTTTGAGCCTTTGTTTTGAAAAAGCTCAGTCTTTGGCCGCGCTTGTTATACACCGGCTACCGCGCCGTTACTTATAAATTAACGCTGGAACTGAGTTCCCCCAACGAAGTCATCGCGCCGGATTATTACTTCACCATTGTTCGCCGCTGACGCCTCCTGCCGCCCTTTTTTCCGCCCGCCTCAATTTTTTTCGCGAAGCTTTTTCCGTCTTCCATCACTTTCAACCGAAGGCCGCGTTTCGAGCGAATTACGCCGATTGTCGCCGTGCGCGAAAAAAATCTTTTTCCACTCGCACCTTTTGCCGGCGGATTGCGCATTGGGTGAGTGACCCCGCGCCGCGCGGAAATGTCGCCGGCAGAGATGTCTTTATTTTCGGCCCAATTACCATCAACTGGAGGTTTCACATGAGGACTTCGATCAATCGTACCGGAGCATTGTTCAGTGGGATGTTGTTCGCCACGTTGTTGATTTTCATCGCCATCGTCGGCATTGGCCACCGGCCGCCGGTCGCAAAAGCTGAAAAAAATAACATGCTGAAAGCGGACACCCTGGGAGCATCAGCCAAATCCCGGCAGCCCGGTTTGAACCGGCTGACCGGAAATGAGGGGCCGTTCGGGTTCAATCCGTCGCCGTTTTCTTTTTCAGGGAATTGGCTCGCCCTATGGACCTCAGTACCCGCCGCGCCTGCTACATTGATGCAGAGCGGCACTTGGGTGACGCAGACCAGCGGCACGGTCAATACACTCAACGCGATTCACTTCATCAACAACAACGAAGGCTGGGCGGCAGGCGGCAATGCGACGTTGCTTCGCACAAGCAACGGCGGCACGTCGTGGTCGGCTTGTCTGACGGGAGTGGCGGCGGCCAACGGCTTTAATTCGGTGCGTTTTCTGGATGCGAATCTGGGCTTTGCGGGCGGCCACCAGGCAGTGCGGCGTGTGAGCGACGGCTGTCCAACCGGGAGTAATACTGTCTTTGGAGATACCAATTTCCGTTATAAGTACTTCCCGGTTTCCTCCAATGTGTTATGGGTGTCCGGGTTTGGTTCGAGCAACCGAAAGCACTATCGCTACACCTTCGACGGCGCGGGGAATATCACTGATACTTTTACCCATTCCACCCCAGGCTTTGCCCAACTCGATTTGTACTTCGCGGATGCCGACAACGGCTGGTCGGTCGGCACGAACGCCGTGATTGTCCGTATCACCAATGCGAGTACCGCCACGCCCGTTTTCACCGTCCAAACGAGCGTGGCGGTGCAGCAACTGAGCGGGGTGTTTATGCTCGATCTCAATACCGGCTGGATAGTCGGCAACAGCGGCATGATTTTGAAGACGAGCAACGGCGGGACAAATTGGACGCAGCAACCCAGCGGCACAACAGCGCATTTGAATGACGTTCACTTCATCAATGCAAATGAGGGCTGGATCGTCGGCGCAAGCGGGTTGATTTTACATTCGACCGATGGCGGCGCGTCGTGGGTGACGGAAGCAAGCGGAACGACGGCGGAGCTTCGCAGCCTACATTTTCCGAGCGCCACGACGGGTTATGCCGTCGGCGCAAGCGGTACGATTCTCAAGCGCGGCGGTTGCCCGGCGCTCACGCTCACCCCGGCAGCCGGCGCACTGCCGGCGGGCACGCAAGGCACTGCTTATAACCAAACCTTCACAGCCGGCGGCGGAACTCCCAATTACGCTTTCAGCGTGAGTGCAGGCAGTTTGCCCCCTGGGCTGACGCTGGCGGCAGGCGGGGCGCTGAGCGGTATGCCAAGCGCGCCCGGCAGCTACAGCTTCACTATCCAGGCGACTGACCAGAATGGTTGTGCAGGCATGCAAGCCTACTCAATGATGATCAACCCGCCGCCGGTTTGTGTGCCGCCGCCTTCGGGACTGGTCAGTTGGTGGACGGGCGACGGCAATGCCAATGATTTGATCGGCGGCAATCACGGGATGCTGCAAAACGGGGCGACCTATGCGTTTGGCGTGGTTGGACAGGCATTTCAATTTAATGGAATTGAAAGTAGGGTTGAGATACCACACTCAGCAAGCTTAGATTTTGGGACAACCGACATCACGATTGATGCCTGGGTTAAGGCTCCACCTGAAGCCAGATACCGGAATATCCTTGGCAAAGAAAGTCAGTCCTACCCGCACCCGTCAATTATTTTCAATCTGGACGATCAAGGCAGGCTGCAATTCGGCGTCACGGATTGCGGCACGGGGAGTTGTGGCTATTCTTTGCCTGGCGGAGGCGGCTCAAGACAGGCGGTTCAGTCACCGATGCGAATTGACGATGACTTTTTTCATCACATTACAGGTGTTCGCCGTCCAAATGGATACGAGCTTTATGTTGATGGGCAGTTAGTGGCAAGCCGAATTGAGCCTGCGCGTAACAGCGACAATACAGTGCCTTTGTACCTTGGCATTCAAGCCATTTCCACAGGAGGTTCGGTTAACAACCCGTTCAACGGGCTGATAGAGGAAGTGGAGATTTTCAACCGCGCTCTCTCAGCCTCGGAAATCCAGGCCATCTTCAACGCAGGTCCGGCAGGCAAGTGCAAAAATCAGCCGCCCGTATTGAGTTATGGCTCGCCCCAGTCCGCCACCGTGGGCCAATCTTTGACGGTCAATCCGGCCAGCGGTCCAAGCGACGACGGTACCATTACCTCAATAACCGTGCAGAGCGTGAGCGCCGGATTCACCGGGTCAGTCGCAGTCAACAACGTGGGCGTCGTGACAATCGGCAATGCGGCACCCCAGGGCAGCTTCTTCGTCACGATTCGAGCCACTGACAATGATGGTGCGACGACTGACGCTTCCTTCACGCTGACCGTAGGCGACAATGCGCCGACGATTACGGCAGGCGGCATGTTCGACCGTCAGCAAGGCAGTCCGGAGGGCGCAGCCGTTCTCATTGCAACCGTTAACGACACCGAGACGCCGCGCGCCAATCTGGTTGTCACGGTGATGAGCGCGCCTGCCGGCATCAGCATCACCGGCATCAGCGCGCCGAATGCCACAACGGGCGAAGTGACGGCGACCGTCGCGGCGGATTGCACGGCAGCCATCGGTGCGAACACTGTGGTGTTGAAAGTCACCGACGGCAACAGCGGCACGGCAACGGCCAATCTAACGGTCAATGTCACGGCCAACAGCGCACCAGTGCTGACGTACAACAACCAATCAGTCGCGGCGGGTGGTTCGCTCACGATCAATCCGGCTACGGGGCCGAGTGACAATGGTTCAGTCAGCAGCATCGTCCTGCAAAGTCAGGGTACTTACACCGGCACGATCAGCGTCAACAACACGACCGGCGTGGTTTCGATCAGCGGGGCGAAGCCGGGCAGTACGCATACGATCACGATTCGTGCGACCGACAATTGCGGGATGAGCGCCGATGCAACATTCAACTTGACGGTCAATTGCCAGACGATCACGGTCAATCCCTCGAATCCGTCGTTACCGTCCGGCACGGTCAATGCCGCTTATAGTCAGTCGTTTACTCAAAGCGGCGGCAGCGGGACGGTCAATTTCGCGGTCATCGCGGGAGTATTACCGCCAGGGTTGAGCCTGTCTTCCGGCGGCGCATTGACCGGGACGCCGACACAAACCGGCACTTTCAATTTCACGGTCAAGGCGACCGATGCGAACAATTGCATGGGTGAGCGCGCCTACTCGTTGGTCATCAATCCCGCTTGTCCAGCGGTCTCGAACATCGCGCCCACGAGCGGCGTCATCGGCGCGCAAGTGACGATCAACGGCAGCGGTTTCAGTGGCGTCAGCGGCGTCACGTTCGCCAACAACGTTTCCGCCGGCTTTACCGTGGTCAGTGACACGCAAATTACGACGAGCGTGCCGACCGGCGCGACGACCGGGCCGATCACGCTCGGCAAAAACGGTTGTAGCGACGTGCAAACGCCGGTCTTCACCATTCTGAGTTGTCCGGCGGTGAGCAACATAGCGCCGAATATCGGTGCGGCGGGTTCGCAAGTCGTCATTACCGGCGCGAACTTCACCGGCGTCACCGGCGTGAAATTCGCCAACAACATCAACGCGAGTTTCACCGTCAACAGCGATTCGCAGATCACCGCGACCGTGCCGAACGGCGCAACCGCCGGAGCGATTACGCTGAGCAAGGCCGGTTGTCCCGACGCGCAAACGGCAACCTTCACCGTTTGCAATCAGAACGCTTCGATGTTGATGGTGGATGACGGCTCGTTTGAAGTGGCTTTCGGCGCAACGGGCGGCGGTTCCTCCTACTACGTCAACCGGCTGACACCGTGCAGTTATCCGGCGACGCTTTCGCAGGTGAAAATCTTCTTCCAGCCGTACAGTAATCCGCCGATTGGTTCGACCGTCACACTGTTGGTGGGAACAAACGCCGATGGAGATGCGAACATCAACAGCACCTCGTTCCAGACTTCGACCGCGACGGTGCAGACGCTCAATGCGTTCAATACCTACAACGTCACGCCGGTGACGATCACTGCGGGCGATTTCGTCATCGGTTTCCGGCTGACGCATTCCTCGTCCATCAATCCGGCGGCGCTTGATGAAACCGCACCTGTGCAAAATCGCTCGTACTATTCGCTCAACGGCACGACCTTCACGCTGGTGAATTCAAGCATCCCCGGTGATTTCGGCATTCGTGGCGTGTTGGACATTTGCCCGACCGTGACGAACCTCAATCCGACTAGCGGAAGCGCCGGCGCACAAGTCGTCATTACAGGTCCCGGCTTCACAGGAGTAACCGCCGTGAAGTTTGGGGGCCAGGTGACGGCGATGTTCACCGTGGACAGCGACACACAAATCACCGCAACCGTGCCGGCAGGCGCGACGAGCGGCCCGATCACTTTGAGCAAACCGAACTGCGCCGACGTGCCAACCCTCCCCTTCACCGTGATGACGCCACCGACCATCACTCCCACGCCCGTCTCGCGCACAGCGGGCAGCCCGTCCGCCATTTCTCAGATTGCTACCGTCAATGATGCTCAAGATGCTCCCAACTTGTTGATCGTCACGGTCAACGGCGGATCATCGGCCACCCTTAACGGCGTGACCGTTTCCGGCATAAGCGTCAACGCGGCGGGAGTTGTGACGGCGGATGTTGTTGCTTCCTGCACGGCGACCAACGCCATCTTCACGCTGCGCGTCACTGACAGCGGCGGTTTATTCGCCGAAGCCCCACTGAACGTCACGGTCACGGCGAATCCTCCGCCGACCGTCGGCAATTATTCGAGTATGAGTCTGTTGTCGGGCGGCAGTACGACGGTCACGCCGGATGTCGCGCCTGCAGACAACGGTTCGATTCAGAGCATCGTTGCGACGGTTTCGCCGAACACTTTCACCGGCACGCTCAGCGGCAATACGGCAACCGGCGCTGTGACAATCACGAATGCCAATCTGCCAGGCAGTTACATCATCACCGTGACGGTGACTGACAACTGCGGCGCAACGGTGGAAAGGACGTTTTCGCTGACCGTTTGCCCGACGATTACGGTCAATCCGCCGATGTTGCCGAATGGGACTCTAGGACAAGCCTATGCTCAAACCATTTCTCAAACCGGCGGCGTGAGTCCAGTCAACTTCATCGTGAGCGCAGGTGCGCTGCCGCCTGGACTAATGCTCAATCCCGCGACCGGCGAGCTAACCGGCACTCCGTCGCAAGCCGGAAGCTTTGTTTTCACGATCAAAGCGACGGACGCCAACGATTGCATGGGCACACGGCAATATTCCGTGATGGTCTTTTCGCCGCCGCCCAGCGGTGGCTGGAGCGCGCAGACGAGCGGCACGACCAACACGCTGCGCTCGGTTCATTTCCTCACGGATGGTGAAGGTTGGGTGGCGGGAGACAATGTTTCGCTGCTGCACACCACGAACGGCGGCACCACTTGGCCCTCAGTGACCAATACCAGTGTGGCGGCATCGCGAGGCTTCAATTCGGTTCGGTTGCTCAATCAGCAGACGGTTTGGACGGGCGGTCAGCAATCGGTCATTCGCACATTGGATGGCGGCAACATCTGGGGCGGGACGCAATTTACCAGCACTTCGCCGTCTCGCAATCGTCTCTTCCCGGTTTCTTCGACCGTGACCTGGGCGGTTGGCGGCGGTTCCTGCTTCGGGTTTTCCGGCTACATTTTCTTCCGCTACACCTTCAATGCGAACGGCACGATCAGCACCTTCACCAGTTGTTCATCGGTCTCCGGCGCGTTGCAGGACATTTATTTCGTGGACGCCGACAATGGCTGGGCGGTGGGAAACGGTGGCGCAATCATCCGCGTGACCAACGCCGGTGGCGCTTCCCCCAATTTCAACACGCAACCCAGCGGCACGACGCAACAACTTGTGGGAGTTTTCATGCTTGATCTCAGCACCGGTTGGGCGGTCGGCAACAACGGCACGATTCTCAAGACCGTCAACGGCGGGGCGAGTTGGACGGCGCAAGCCGGCAATACGAATGTGAATTTGAACGATGTTCATTTCGTTAATGCCAGTCAGGGTTGGGTGGTCGGCAACGGCGGGACGATTCTCTTCACCACCGACGGCGGAGCGACCTGGACTCCGGAATCCAGCCCGACAACGCAGGATTTGCTCAGTCTCTTCTTCACCAATCCGAGCGTTGGTTATGCCGTTGGCGCGAACGGCACGATCATCAAACGTGCTGTTTGTCCGACGATTACGGTTTTGCCGGAAAACCCGGCATTGCCGCCGGGCAACACGGGCCAGCCTTACAGCCAGACGTTCACGGCAGGCGGCGGGGCTGTGCCGTATGC
>CAZRXE010001718.1:0-2836 GCA_964603695.1 uncultured Heliomicrobium sp. | reverse complement strand
CATTACGCTGTGTCCTTTCTTGCTCGTAATGTCTTGCTCGTAATGTTTGCTGTGGGAGCGGCCATCTTACGAGTCGTGAAATCTTCTGTCCAATCAAGAGCCAGGGTCTATTCATTCTCCGGATTTAGCCACAGAGTGCATAGAGAACACGGAGAAAATCTAATATCTCGGTGATCTCCGTGGTCTCCGTGGCTGAAAATGAATAGACGCTGATCAAGAGCAGTCGTTGCGGGAAAACAGTCACTTCGTTTCCAGTTGAATTGCGCGGGTCGTGAGTGGTGATTATACTTCGCGCCGTTTCGCCGGCATTTGGCTCAGTTTTACAGGCCAAACTTTTCCCAACCCGAAAATTTAAGACGAGGAGAATCGAGATGCTTTCCGACAGTCAATTGCAACAGATTATGCCGGCGTTGCCGGCGGCGAACAGGGATGCCTATTTGCCGTTTCTGAATGCGATCATGCCGATATATGGCATTGACTCGCCGCCGCGCCTGGCAGCCTTTCTGGCGCAAATCGCCCACGAATCGGGGCAGTTGAAATTTTGGGAGGAAATTTGGGGGCCGACCGCCGCGCAAAAACGTTACGAACCGCCCAGCGATCTGGCCAAGCGTTTGGGCAATATCAAAGCCGGCGACGGAAAACGCTACAAAGGACGCGGCCCGATTCAACTCACCGGGCGGTCGAATTACCGCAAGTACGGCGGCTTACTGGGCTATGACCTGGAAAACAATCCTGACCTTGCCGCCAGCGTGCAAGTCGGACTGCAAATTGCCGGACTCTACTGGCAAAACAATGGGCTGAATGAATTGGCTGACGTGCAGGATTTTCTGACCATCACTCAACGCATCAACGGCGGCACGAATGGCCTGGCCGACCGCGAAAAATTCTACGCCGTTGCCAAACGAGTACTCGGCGTGGGCGCGCCCAGACCAAGAGGCGCTACGCGCGGGGCAAAAGCTTTTGCAGCCGCTGCGCCCACCGGCGATGAAGCTCCTACTGAGCGGCTGCCGCGCGGCTACGAAGCGATCAACGAATTGATTGGCGATGCGCCCACCGGCGGTTCCCCGGAACCCGCCGCAAAAAAAAAATCGCCTCCTGTCGTGGCTAAAAAAGCTGCTGGGATGGTAGTTGCCAAGAAAGCGGCCAAGGAAGTCGCGAAGAAGCCTGCCGTCAAACCGGCCAGGAAAGCTTCAACGCCGGTCAAAAAAGCGGCGAAAAAACTTCCGGCCAAACCCTCGAAAAAGGCCGCGAAGAAGCCTGCCGACAAACCGGCCAAGAAAGCTTCAACGCCGGTCAAAAAAGCGGCGAAAAAACTTCCGGCCAAACCCTCGAAAAAGGCCGCGAAGAAGCCCTGACCCTGGACTGAAAATACATGCACAAAAGGGCGCGAACTTCGATTAGTTCGCGCCCTTTGCGTTTTTTGCGAAGACTGCGGTTTTACCCCCGTGCGACCCGCCCCCGTATTGCCGAGCCGCAATTGCAATTGCGCGGCCTTCGCAAACCCACGGCAACCGTTTTCAGTTGCCGGATTATTCTGGCCGGCCTGCAAGTGATGACCACCTTCCGACCGGCGCTTGTGTTTCGCTCTCACTCACATAAGCGGAATTCCGGCGAGAAAACTTGAATGGCTTGAAGATTTTTTTTTGAGAAGCGCGAAGATTACCGCTTCAGTCGGTCGTCCAGATCATCGAAATCGCGAACCAAAATCCAGTTGGCTTGTTCGATCAGCGCGCGATGGTTGTAGGCTTCGCCGCCGGCGATCCAAACGCGCGTGGCGGGTGGGACGGCTTGCGCAAGGTCGCTCAATTCCTGCGCGGTTTGCGGGTTATGTGGCGAGGTGACGCCGAGCGCCAGCACGCGGGCTTTGGTCAGTTTGATGGTGCGGGCGATTTCCTGCGCGGGCAGGTCAACGCCCAGATACACTACGCGCCAACCGCGTGTGGCCGCGATCAATGCGCCTATCAAAATGCCGAATTCGTGGCGCTCTTCTGTGGGCGTGGCGAACACGATGGTTTCCGCCGCTTCGTCAGGCGGGTAGAGCCGGAACAGGGAACTGAGCAAATTGCGAATTAAATAAGTGGCGACGTGTTCTTGTGCGATGCCGAATTCCTGATGCGCCCAACGTTTGCCGATCTCTTCCAGCAAGGGCGACACGATGTTTTTGACAATCACGCGCGGCGGATAGAGCGTGGCCGCGCGATGGATTTCTTCGTTGGCGGAGACGACATCCATCCGGGCAATCGCTTCCAGGAAACGTTCGCGAGTGACTTTGTGCGGATCGTTTAAGTTAGATTCGCCGATCAAATGGCTGCCGGGCAGATTCGCGCGCTGCTTTCCGGCCAGTGTTTCCAATTCCTGATCGGGCAATTTGGCAATCTGACCAATGGCGTGACCCAGTTCCACCGCCTGCCGCAACTTGCGCAATCGAGCTATTTCTTTGTCCGAATACAACCGCGAACCGCCGTCGCTACGTTGTGGCGTGATTGCCATGTAACGTCGCTCCCAAACGCGCACCACGTCCGATGACAATCCGGTCAACCGGCTGACTGCGCCAATGCGGTATTTGGGTATATCCGAAGAATTGACGAGAGTAGAAATTTCATGATCGGTCATAGCGGCGCGAAGTTTGTTTTTCTGTTGAGTTTTTGTCAAGGTGATTCTTTGGACGGAATCTGTGTTGACCGAAAAATATTTCCTGCTATCCTGGAATTGTCTAGGATTTGGCGGCAAAATTGGCGGCAAAAGGAGAAAAGATGAGAGTTTTGGTTACGGGAGCGACCGGACTGATAGGCAGGGCGCTTTGTTTGGAATTGGCAAGCGAAGGGCACGAGATCAC
>CAZRXE010001717.1:0-2485 GCA_964603695.1 uncultured Heliomicrobium sp. | reverse complement strand
GCATCAATTGCAGCGCCACGCGCGGATGCAGCACGGCTTCGCCTTGCGCGGCTTTGCGAACGGCGGAAAGCAGCTCTTCCGAACTGATGTCCTTCAGCAAATACGACAGCGCGCCGGCTTTGATGGCGGGCAGCAATTGGGTGTCTTCGTGAAATGATGTGAGGATGACCAATTGCGAACGCGGGCTGATTTGTTTGATCCGGCGCGCGGCTTCCACGCCGTCCATTCCCGGCATCACCAAATCCAGCAGCACCACATCCGGCACCAGTTCCCCGCAACGTTTGACGGCCTCCGCGCCGTCGGCGGCTTCGCCGACGATTTGAATGTCTGCGTGCGTTTCCAAATAGGCGCGCAACCCGCGTCGTACAACGGCGTGATCGTCCACCAGCAAAAGCGTGATTGTTTCAGGATTCATTTCCGTGTTCGGTTGGTTCGGAGTCGAAGTAAACCCGTATGCAAACGCCGCTGTCGGGGGCGCTGCTTAATTCAAACCGTCCGCCCGGCAAAGCCAATGCGCGCTGACGCATGCTTTGCAGACCCATACCCGTTGTCGGAAGCGCGGAATCAAAACCCTGCCCGTTGTCGCAAACGGCCAGGTTGGTTGTCGAACAGTTGCGCGCGACTTGTAGTGCGACGCGCGTGGCGCGACTGTGGCGCGCGATGTTGGCCAGGGCTTCCTGCGTGATTCGGGTCAGCGCCAGGTTCAACGCCGGAGACGCATTGACAGGCAAGGCTTCCAAATTTTGCAATTCAATGGCGATGCCGGTCTGGCGCGACCATTCAGCGGCCAGCGAACGCAAGCCGTTCGCCGGCGATTGCGGCAAGGGCGACAATTCCTGAATCACCGCCGTCAGTTCCTGTTGCATTTGTGCTGCCAGCACGGCGCTTTCCTTCAGATAAGTGCTCACCGCCGTTGGGTTCGCATTGAGCACACGTTGCGCCGCGCTGATTTGCATGGCGCAGGCGAAAAGCTGTTGTTTCACCGTGTCGTGCAATTCGCGGGCGAGCCGGTTGCGTTCTTCAATTGCGGCCAGTTGCTGTTGAAGCGCGATTTGTTGTTGCAGCTTCGCCGCCATTTGATTGAGCTGTTCTCCTAATTTGCCCAGTTCGTCAATCGGTTGTTCCGGCGCACGCGGACGAAAATCGCCTTGCTCCCATTGCCGCGCGGCCTGTGCGATGCCGTTGAACCGTTGCGTCAATCTTCGTGCGGCGACGTAGCCAAAAGCCAATCCGATCATCAAACCTACCAGCGGCAACCACAACAGCGGATAAAACAATTCACTCAACGCGCCGAGCAACAAGTCCCAATCCAGCGACACGTTCATCCGCGCCCAAAGCAATCCCAACACACTCCCCGTGGCGTCATCGAAGATTGGCGCGACAACCAACAAAACATCATCCGAAGTTTTTCCGATCAGTTGCGCCGGATCAACCGCGCCGCGTCGGGTAGCGAGCAGCAATGAACGGCTCACCGCCGGCCAATGCTCAACCATATTCGTGCCGACCGGCAAAGCATCTGCGCCGGTCGCGGCCAGCAATTTGCCGTCGGCATCGGTCAGACACAGCGCGACCACGCGGTCGTCCAAAAAATCCCGCGCATCGTCACTGCCTTGAAAATTATGGCCGAAACGAATATTCCGCCCTCTTGTGTCAATTGCCAGGTCCGCCGAAAAACGAAACTGCCGCAACAACAGCGTCAACGTTGCGGAATTGCCCGCCGCCAAATGCGGACGAAACTGCGGCGTCGCCGTTTGCAACGTTTGCGCCACCTGCGGCGGGAATTGAGGCGAGCGAAAGTAACTCAGCAACAACGCCAGGACTATGACATAAACTGCGGCTTGCAAAGCCACAATCGCCGTGACCGTCACCAACGTATAAGTCAGCGTCAATTTCCATTGCAGCCGCTGGAAGAACATCAGGCGGGGCAGAGCATTTTTCAATTGTTGATAAGTGTTCCGCATTGCTAAGGCATTTTACCGGCAGCTTGATCGTCTTCCTACAGCCTGCGGACTGAAATCCGATCAGACTTAAGTCGCATTGCTCCGCCCGCCAAAATCCTGCTCAGGGCGCAGCCGGATTCCGGCTTGCGCCCGATGTGCGAAACGCACGAGTTCACTAGACTTCGCTCACCCTTAAACGAAATCAAGCAAACAAAGAAGGAGCGCCAATGAACATACGAATGAAAAGCGGCTTCCAGTCGTCCGCAACAAATCCGCAATCCGCCGCCCTGATGCGAAGCGCAATGGTCGGAGTGCTGTTGATTCTCGCTTTGGCGGAAGCCGCCCTGGCCCAATCCGCTGAATCGAAAGCACCGTTGCCTGACATTCCTTCGCTGCTTCGTCAGGTACGCGATCACCAGCAAACCGTCGAAGAAATGAAGGAAAAATACGCCTGCACCGAAACGACAACCGCACGCAAACCGAATGCCGCCGGCGTGTTCGTGGATCAGGAAGAGAAGGCTTACGAAGTGACTTTTTACAAGGGG
>CAZRXE010001716.1:0-2729 GCA_964603695.1 uncultured Heliomicrobium sp. | reverse complement strand
CACCAGCGCGTCCGGATCAAGGGGTTTGACCAGGTGATAATCGAAGCCGGCTTCTTTGGCGCGGCGGCGGGCGTCTTCGTGGCCGTAGCCGGTCAGGGCAATCAGTGTGGTTCGCGCGAAGTAGGGTTGTCGGCGTAAATGCGCGGCCACTTCGTAACCGTTCATGCCGGGTAAACCTATGTCGCAGAGTACGGCTTGCGGTTGGAAGACGGGAGCGGCTTCCAGGGCTTCCGCGCCGTCGTTTGCGATGCGCACTTGATGGCCGCCGAGTTTCAGCACGAACGCCATCATCTCTGCTGAATCCCTGCTGTCTTCCACAATGAGTACTTTCAATCCGGGCGAGGCGTTTTGAGTCGTTTCGCCGGATTGTGACGGATCATCGGTTTTGCTCGTTGCCGGAAGCGCGGGCAGGCGAACGATGAATTGACTGCCGCGTCCGCTGCCTTCGCTGTGCGCTTCGATGCGACCGCCGTGCAGTTCGACCAGATTGCGCACCAGCGTCAACCCGATGCCGAGTCCGCCTTGTGAACGATCCAGCGAACGATCCGCCTGCGTGAACAGGTCGAAGACGTGCGGCAGCAGGTCGGCGGAAATGCCTATGCCGTCGTCCTCGACGCAAATTACCGCTTCATTGTTTTCCAGCGCCGCTTCCAGCCGGATGTGGCCGGCTTCGTCGGTGTATTTGGCAGCGTTGTTCAGCAGATTGCCGATCACTTGCACCAGGCGCGTCAGGTCGCCTTCCAGCCGGACAGGAACAGTCGGCAGTGCGACCGTCAGTTGATGGCGGCGGGCTTCGATCAAGGGACGGCTGGTTTCGACCGCACTGTTAATGATGGCCGTCAGGTCGAGCGGCTGGCGCGCAATCGTGACCTTGCCTTGCGTGATGCGCGAAACTTCCAGCAGATCGTCCACCAGCCGCGTCAGGTGTTGTGTTTGGCGTTCGATGACTTCGCGCGCCCATCGCTGATTGGAGTCCGTCGGGCCGATCAGTTTGAGTACCTGCGCGGCGTTGCGAATCGGGGCCAGCGGATTGCGCAGTTCGTGCGCCAGCATAGCCAGGAATTCATCCTTCCGGCGGTCGGCTTCTTTCAGAGCGTCTTCCATTTCTTTGCGTTCGGTGATGTCAATGACCGAACCGATGTAGCCTCGAAATTGGCCGTCCAGTTCAAAGCGCGGCGTGGCGGAATCAATTGCCCAGCGGTATTCGCCGTCGCGCTGTTGCAGGCGGTAATCAATTCGGAAGGCTTCGCGGCGTTCGGTGGCGGCGGCGAAGATCTCTTCGGCGCGCAAACGGTCATCGGGATGTATGGCGTTAAGCCAGCCGAAACCCAAACCTTCATCGGTTGTCTGTCCGGTGAATTCGTACCAGCTCTTGCTAAGGTAGCTGCAATATCCATCCGATTCCGTCACCCAGATCATGACCGGCGCGTGATCGGCCATGTTGCGGAAACGCTCTTCGCTTTCGCGCAGGGCTTCTTCCGAACGCACGCGCTCGATGTGCGCCCAGGAGCGTTCCGTGACTTCGCCGACCAGCGCGATTTCGTCCGCCGTCCAGTTGCGAGCCGCGTTGCAGGCGACGGCCATCATCGCCGTCAACCGGCCCGCTTTAATCAGCGGAAAACAGATGATCGCGCGCAAGCCAAACGCGAGAAAGGGCGTGGCCTGCGCCGCGCCAAGCTCTTTGACCACGTCGCGAGTCAGGAACAATCGGCCTGCGCGGAGTTGGTCCGCGGTCTGGCTCCCAAATGTGTTTAGGCGGTAGGTTCCGTTCAAGTCCCACACGCCCGTCGCGCGCCAATTTCGGCGGACGGTGAATTCGTTTTCGTTCGCTTCCACATCGGCGTAAGCGCACAAGGAAACGCCCAGATGTTCGCCGAGCATCCGCGCAGTAATGGTCATGATCGAGGCGGAATTGGTCGCTCCTTGCGTCGCTTCGGTCAATTTGTCTAAAAAACGGAAGCGGGCTTCGCTGGCGCGCAAGGCTTCTTCAGCCAGACGGCGTTCGGTGATGTTTTGATGCGCGACGACCGCGCCGCCGCTTTCGTATGTCAGGGGCGATGCTGTCAGCAGGAACCAACGCTGCGCGGACGGCGAATGGCAGGGGTATTCGAGTGAGAAAAAACAGCTCTCGCCACTGAGAATCTTCTGTAATCCTCGATAGATCGAGCCGGCTTCCTCGGCATTGTCCCCTTGCGCCGTGCGGCAAACTTCCAGGTAATTGACGCCCACGCCGATGCCTCGCATCGTCCAATCCGCACCGTTTTCCAGGGCGAATTGTCGCCAGGATTTATTGACCAGTGTGATGGTTCCGTCTTTGTCGAGTACGGAAATGTGCGCCGTCATCGAATCCAGCACGTCCTCATTCATTTTCTGACTGTTGCGCAAGGCCTGTTCCGCGTGTTTGCGTTCGGTGATGTCCTGGCAAACGATCACCAGCCGCAAAGGCCGATTGGCCGCGTCGTGCGTGACCGAAGTGCTGTTCAGCACCCAGATGGGCGTGCCGTCTTTTTTCAGGTAGCGCTTTTCGATAACGAGAGAGGGACGTTCGCCGGCCAGCAGTTGGCGATAAAGTTCCAGGGTTCGCGTGGCGTCTTCGGGCGGAGAAAGCCTTGCGCACTGCATTCTGAGCAATTCTTCGCGCGCGTAGCCGGTGATGGCGCAGAAGGCATCGTTGACGTCTTCAAACGAAGTGTCCGGTTTGAGCACCGCGAAGCCAACGGCGGAAGATT
>CAZRXE010001715.1:0-10332 GCA_964603695.1 uncultured Heliomicrobium sp. | reverse complement strand
CGTGGCGGCGGCGCTGGGGACTCCGACCTTGACCATCTTCGGCCCGACCAATGAATTCGAGACCGCGCCGACCGGACGCCGCGCGGAATTGATTCGCGCGCCGGGCATTGACTGCGCGCGCTGCATGCATCGCGATTGCCCGATTGACCATCGCTGCCTGACGCGCATCGCGCCGGAAGACGTGCTGACGCGGGCGCGGGCGCTTTTGCTTTCGGCGACGCTATGACATACTGCGCGCTCTTTTTCGGGCGGTCGTTCCCACCGAAGTTTTCACGAAACAGTTCTGAATAAATCATGCTTCGTCCGTTAATGCATCATCTGGAAAGACGATTGCACGCGCGCGATTTCGATCTGCGCGTGGCGCGCCCGTTCGACTGGGGGCTGGAATTTTTGGGCGACGGCGTGGACAGCCGTGATCCGCGCGAATTCATTCGGCGATTCAACGACGAAAACATTGCCGACAGTGAAGCCTTCTTCACGCCTCCGCCTAGTTGCGGCCTCAACTTTGAAACCGAGCAGGAAGACGATCATCTGTGGCTGCGGTTTCCGAGCGGACTGGCGACGCCTTACGAAAAGAACAATCTGGTTCACGCACGATACTTTCCGGCGGGTAACAACGACCGCGCGGTGATCGTCACGGCGCAATGGAACGCGCAATCGGATTCGCACATCGCCCTGTGTCACGGCTTGAACCGCTTCGGCATTTCGGCGTTGCGGTTGAGTTTGCCTTATCACGACCGGCGCATGCTGGACGGACACACGCGGGCGGATTTTATGGTCAGCCCGAACATTGGCCGGACAATTCAGGCCGTGCGGCAGGCAGTGCTGGACATTCGCCGCAGCGCGGATTGGCTCTTCGCTTCGGGCGTCAAGCGCGTAGGCGTGATGGGCAGTAGCATCGGCTCCTGCGTTTCGTGGCTGGCTTTCATCCACGACGAGCGGCTGGAAGCCGGCGTTTTTAATATGGTTTCCAGTTGGTTCGGCGATGTGGTTTGGAGGGCATTGACGACTTCGCATTTGCGCCGCGAACTGGAATCCGAACTGACGGCGGAGGGAATCCGCGAAGTTTGGAAAACCATCAGTCCCAGCGCGCACACGCATCGGCTGCCTGCGGTGCGACGGCCCGCGCTATGTATTTCGGCAAATTACGATCTGACATTTTTGCCTGACCTGACGCGGATTTTTCTGGACGATTGCGACCGCCACGGTGTCCCGGCACAAAAGAAGTTTTTGCCTTGTGGTCATTACACCATTGGAAAGACACCGTTTAAGTACATGGACGCTTTTCACATCATTAACTTCTTCCGCCGTTTATGGCGGTAAACAAACGATACAGGAAGGCTCACCTTGAACTCGTACCCATACGGATCGGCCATTGTCAAAGCCGCCGCTGGATTATTGTTTGCCGTTCTGCTGATTTCCGCCGCACCCACAGCGTTTGCTCAGCACACAGACGATCCGCGCCGCGATTCGCAAATCTGGCCGGACACGACCATCTCCATCAAGCTTGAACACAACTTCAGCCTGATCCTGTTCGGCACTGTACGTTTCGGGCGGGACGATACGGCGCTGGTCAGCCAACAGGCCGGCATTGGCATCAACCGTAGCTTCGGCAAACATTTTTCCAGCACCTTCAGCTACCGTTACATCGAAAACGAACCGACGCCCGGCAGGCAATCCACCGAACATCGTTTGTTTGCCGACTTCACGCCGCGCGCGTCGCTCAAATACGGCGTCAATGTTTCCGACCGCAACCGCATTGAATGGCGTGACATCAACGAAAAAATCTCCTGGCGCTATCGCAATCGGTTGCAATTCGAGCGACCGTTCACGATTCACCAATTGCGCGAACGAAGAATCACGCCTTTCATCGCCGGCGAAGCACTCTATGACACGCGCTTTCGCGCCTGGAATCGCAACCAGTTTTATATCGGCGCACGCCTGCCGATCATTAAGCATGTAACGTTTGAAGGCTTTTATATGAAACAGTGGGACGCGCGCACCAAGCCGGGCTTTCTAAATGTCCTGGGTGCGTACTGGCGGTTGGATTTTTAAGCGGCGGGCGCAACGCCGTTTCGCGCGGCGCTGGGAAGCGGTTCAGCGACTCCGTTTTCCGGCAGCTTTCCGGCGCTGAACATCTGTCCCCATTGGCTCATTTGCTGAACGACGGGTTTCAGGCTGCGGCCCAGAGCGGTCAGCGAGTATTCGACTTTCGGCGGGATTTGCGGAAAGACTTCACGGCGGACGATACCGTCGCGTTCCAGTTCGCGCAGTTGTTGAGTCAGGACTTTTTGCGAAACGCTGCCCAGTGCGTGCTGTAGTTCGGAAAAACGTTTCACGTCTTGAAAGAGATGAAACAGAATCAGCGGCTTCCAGCGTCCGCCGATGACGCGCAGTGTGATGGTCACCGGACACATCTTTTCTTCCCTTTCCAACTTCGGCCTCCTTGTTTGTTGTATTCTTGTTTATTGACGCAGGCAGTTACTTCGAGGTGAGTATAGCACTCGAAAGTGCCTACTTCACCGGACTCGGCAGAGCGTGCTATACCGCTTCGCGCGCGGCAACTCGATTCAAATTCAACCAACCAACAACTGTAGGAGAAGACATGACAACCATGAAAGCAGTCCGAATTCATTCTTACGGCGGCCCCGAAGTCAGCCGTTACGAAGACGCGCCCCGCCCTGAACCGGCAACGGGCGAAACGCTCGTGCGCATTCAAGCCGCCGCAGTCAATCCGGTGGATTGGATGATCCGCAACGGTTACGGCAAGGAATGGTGGCGGCATCAAATGCCGCTCACGCTCGGTTGCGAATACGCGGGCGTGGTCGAAGCCGTGGGCACGGGCGTCAGCCACGTCAAACCGGGCGATGAAGTCTTTGGCTTCATCAATCTGGTCAACAACGGCGCGTATGCCGAATTCGCCGTCGCCCGCGAAGCCGAAGTGGCGCTGAAACCGAAGTCGCTGGATTTCATCAAAGCCGCCGCGTTGCCGGTGGCGGCGCTCACCTCGTGGCAGGCGTTATTCGACATCGGCAAACTTGTCGCCGGGCAGAAAGCCTTGATTCACGCGGCGGCGGGCGGCGTGGGTTCCATCGCCGTGCAATTGGCCAAAGCCAAAGGCGCGGTGGTGTTGGGAACGGCGTCGGCGCGCAACCTGGATTTCTTGCGGCAACTCGGCGTGGACCAAGCGATTGATTACACGGCGGTGCGCTTTGAAGACGTGGCGCGCGACGTGGATGTGGTCTTCGACACGATTGGCGGCGACACGCAGCAGCGTTCGTTCACCGCGCTTAAACCGGGCGGCGCGTTGGTTTCCGCCGTCAGCCCGCCCGCACAAGAGCAAGCGGCGGCGCACGGCGTCAACGCGGCGATGGTGCAGGTACAACCCAATGCCGCGCAGCTCGCGGAAATCGCCGCGCTGGCGGATGCAGGCAAGATCGTTCCCAACATTGAAACCGTCCTGCCTCTCGCGGAATTTCAGCGCGCTCACGAACTGAGTCAAAGCGGACGCACGCGCGGCAAGATCGTGCTGCAGGTTCAAGACCGGTAAGATTCGACAAAACCCTTCGGCTACAAGATCAGTGTTGCGCAAACCATCACCACGCAAAGTGACGGTTCGCGCAACCTACCGGTCAATTCATCCCGATGGCAGCAAGCGACTCTCAGCCTGAAACGGACTCGGCAACCGCCCGGCCTCCTTGCCGAATATTGATTTTGTTGACTTGGCGCGCGGGCTGATGGTCTAATGCGCGCCTGATTTCAGCACGCCCTGTTTGCCCTGTTGAATTGAGCCTCACGGCCACCGCCGCACCAAGACTCAATCTTCGTTTTCACCGAATCCATCATTTGCCCCCGGTACCAAGTCCAGTCATGAATCCATCTTGCTCGACCACGCGCTCCATTTTCCGGTTTGTGCTGTTTTCCCTGGCCGTGTTTTTCGCCGGCGCGGGTTTGCTGTTGCCGAAACCTTTCAGGGTGCAATCGGCCACGCTTGCCGTGACGGAAACCACGATTTCGACCATAGCGGGCGGCGGGTTCGGTTCTAACGTGCCCGCCCGGCAAGCGCCCATGGTGTTGCCGGAAGCGGTGGCCTTCGATCCGATGGGACGCGGGTTTTACGTGATTGATGAAGTGGATGGAACCAGCTTGCTGCGCTTCGTCAACACCTCGTCCGCCCCCGTGACTTTGGCCGGGGTGACGATTCAACCGGGCGGCATCAATCTGCTCGGCGGCAGCGGCGCGCAAAGCATTGACGGCATTTCGCCGCTGGACACTGATCTGGCGCAAGTGACTGGTCTGGCGGTGGATCCATCAGGCAACGCCGTGTATCTGACCATTCCTTCCTTTTCCGCCATTCGCGCGATCAATGTCGGCGCGCAGGAATTTTCTGCGCTCGGCAAAACCATTTCTGCCGGAACCATCAGCACCATCGCCACACTTGATCAGGCTGTGTTTCGCGCCATTTCCATTCATCCGACCACGCGCGAACTTTACTTCATTGCCGCACGCCTGGTTTTCAAACTGAACAGTTCCGGCGTGCCCGTGACGGTGGCGGGCGGAGGCAATCCGCTGTCCGGCAACGGTGACGGTGGACAAGCCACGCAGGCGCGTCTAATTTCGCCGTTGGGGCTGGCCTTCGACAACATAAATAATTTGCTGATTGCGGACGGCGGCGACGCGCGCACAATTCCGGGCAGCGTCCGCCGCGTCAATAACGCCGGCATCATCAACACGCTGGCCACCGGCCTGGAATTCCCGACCGGCATCGTCACGGCAGCCAACGGCGATGCTTATGTCGCGTTGGGCAATGCGCAGCAAATCGCCCGCATCACGCCTACTGGCGTCAAAACCATCATTGCCGGAAATTCGACCATGTCGGTTTGCGATTTCAATCTGACGCCGACCTGCGGCGACGGCGGGCCGGCGCTGCAAGCCGGCTTGAGCATTCCGGACAGCACGTCAAACACCACGCTGATAATGGCGCTGGATGCCAAAGGACTCTATCTGCCTGATTTTCGTTTTAAGCGAATCCGCTTCATCAATCTGTCGAACGCCGCAGTCAATCTTCTAGGCGCGACCATCGCGCCGCAGGCGATCAACACCATTGTCGGCAATGGTCTGGCTTCGCCTTATGACGGCACGCAAGCCACCAGTGCGGAGTTATTCGCACCGACCGGCGTCGCGGTGGATGCGTCAGGCAATCTGTTCATCGCCGACACAGGCAACAACCGCCTGCGCTTCGTCAATCGGACGACTTCGCCCGTGACGCTGTTCGTCACCACGCCTTTCGCCACCACAGTGCAGCCCGGACAAATCGTCACGCTCAATCGCGACGCCGGCGATTTTCAAACTGACGACCGCATCACCACCACACTGTTTTTGAACCCGCAAGGACTTTACGCTGCGCCAAACGGCATTTTCATAGTGGATTCGCAAGCCGGCGCGCTGATTAAAATTCCGCCCACTTCGGTGTCGGGACGCCGCAGCGGCGTGATTCGTTTTCTGAATACATCGAACAGCGACGTAACCTTCTATCCAAACGGCAACGACGCCAAAGTCGTCGTGCCGCCGGGCCAGGTGAAAGACATCGGCGGCGTGCGTCCTCCGACCAACCCGCAAATCCTGGGCGACGGTCTGACCGCCAATCGCGTGGCCTTTTTCCCGACGGATCTGGCCGTGGATCGCAACGGAAACATTTTCATCGCCGACCAAGGCAACAACCGCATCCGCCGAATTGACGCCGCGACCGCCGTCGTCAGCACGGTTTACGGCGACGGCACGCCGCAAACCCTGCAAGGCGCAGCCGGTATCGCCTTCGACGGCGCAGGCCGCTTGCACATCGCCGACACTCGCAACAATCGCATCCTGCGTCAGGACGCCGCCGCCGGCACGACCTTTTCAATCATCGCCGACAACTCCAGAAACATTCGCCGCCCGCGCGATTTGGCGGTGGACGGCGCAGGCAGGATTTTTATCACCAACGCGGAAACCCACCAGATTCTCGATCTGGACGCGCCGACCAATTCGCTCGGCACAACCAGCATTGTGGCGGGCACCGGCAATCCGGGCTTTTCCGGCGACGGCGGAAGCGGCGCGGAAGCGCGACTCAACTTCCCCAATCCCGGCACAGCCACAAATGACATTCAATTAACCACTGGCATCATCGCCCTGACCAACGGTGATTTGATTTTCGCCGACGCGGCCAACAACCGTGTGCGAACGCTGAAACGCAAAAACACCACTCCGCCCGTGGCCACTGTTTCCGCCGCCAGCTTCCTGCCGGCGGAACTCGCGCCCGAATCCATCGCCGCAGCCTTCGGCGACAAACTCGCCACGCAAACTGTCACGGCCAGTGCCAACCCGTTGCCGACCACGCTCGGCGGAACCACCGTCAAAGTCCGCGACAGCGCGGGCGTGGAACGCAACGCACCGCTGTTTTTCGTCGCGCCCAGGCAAGTCAATTTCCTGATCCCCTCCGGCACGGCCACAGGCGGGGCAACCATCATCATCGCCAGCAGCGACGGTGCTATTTCGCTGGGCACATTCAGCATAGCCAACGTCGCGCCGGGATTGTTTACGGCAAATGCTTCAGGCCAGGGACTGGCCAACGCCGTCGCGCTGCGCGTCAAACCGGGCGGCGCGCTCAGCTACGAACCCATCGCCCAATTCGACGCCGCGCAAAACCGCATCGTACCTATCCCGATTGACCTAGGCCCGCCCACGGATCAAGTCTTCCTGATTTTGTATGGCACCGGGATGCGCTTTCGCAGCGTGCTGACGGCGGTTTCCGCAAGCATCGGCGGCGAGGTTTCAGAGGTCTTGTATGCCGGCCCGGCGGAAGGCTTCGTCGGCCTGGATCAAGGCAATCTGCGCATTCCGCGTAGCCTGACCGGGCGCGGTCTGGTCAATGTCGCGCTGACGGTAGACGGCAAAGCGGCAAATACAGTGGCGGTTCAGATCAAGTAACAAAATACAGCGATTTCAGGGTTTCGGAATTCGCAGCGTCTTGCTGATCATCAACGAGCCGGAGAGGAAAAACATCAGGGCCAGCAAATCCAACCGCGCGCCGAAAACGCCGACCGGGAAAAACCAATCGTAGCGAAACGCCAGCATCAACAAACCCAGCAACAGCACGCTGGTCGGAATGGGCGTGCCTTCAAAATATTCGACCTTGCCGGTTTTATCAGCCATTTCCACTGCCGTCACGTTGTAGCGAGCCAGCCGGCTGATACCGCAGGCGGCGAAGTAAATCAGGATCATTTGATCCAGCACACTGTCCAGCCCCACGGCAAAAGCGATGGCCGCCGGCGCTACGCCAAACGAGACGGCATCGGCCAGCGAATCCAGTTCGCGCCCCAACGCCGACGCCTGATGCCGCCAGCGCGCGATTCGCCCGTCCAGCACGTCAAATACCAGCGCCAGCGGAACCAGCAGCGCCGCTTTGTAAATGTGGCCGAGGTCGCCCGTGCGAATGTATTTCATCGCCTCGAAAATCGCCCAGACGCCGCAAAATCCATTGCTGACGGTGAACAGGTCAGCCAGATGAAAATCGCGAATCATCGAAAAGTGGCGCTGCCGTGACCTTTCGTTGTTGTTTATCATTTCCCTTCCCCGGTATGACAGTTAGTCCGCTTTGCTTTCGGCCAGAATGCGCCGATAAACCTCGCGCGCTTGCTGGTAAGCCTTTTCGGCTTCGGGGCGTTCTTTGGCGGAAATCTTCGGCGCTTTCTGCGTCCAACATTGATCCACCGCTTTCAGACACCATTCGGCACTCCGCCGCGAAGCGCGAATCGGTTGGCCGTTCACCAAAACAAACACCGGCTTCGTATGCGAAGACGGCAAAATGCGCAGCGCCACCCAACTGCTTTGTTCAATCGGAATCTCAAATTTCAAATCCTGTAACCGCCCATCGGCAACAATCGTCTGTTTGGCGACGGCGCGGCCATTGACGATCAATTCCACAGGCACTTCGCGTGAAATGCCAATGCGCGCCCGCTCCAACTCCCAATAAAGTTTTTCGTCGGCGCGCAGTTTGCCGATGGCTTCGTTCGGTTGTTCATCCAGTCGCGCTGCAACCCGCGCCGTCACGCGCACGGTCGCCGGTTTGCCCAACTTCAGTTCGCTGCCGCCGACGCCCATCGCCACGCCGTTCACTTGAAAATCCAGCAAATGGCTTTTACCGTCGGTGACATAAGCGCGACCTTCATCGATACCCGTCACCCAGGCGTCATAAGTCAGCTTGACGTAACTGCGCCCCAGCCCGACGCGCTCGCCGTAAATGCAGGGGAAATCCGTTTCGCCGCTGATGCGCGTGCGAAAGCCTGCGTTCAAAGTGTGATACCAGATGTTCAATTCCCACGGCGCGGGCGTATCCACCGTCGAAATGAAATCCACCGCGTCGTGCGTCACGTCCACGATGTATTCGTTCGCGCCAATGCCGTCGAACTTCGGCAGTTCATAACTCGGCAATTCGTTGCTTTTCATTTCCAGACCCCAACCCGAATGCGCAAAGCCCACAACCGCGCCTTGCGATTTCGCCCATTGCAAGACGGGCAAATCCCACGTCGGCCAGTCTTCCAGAACTTTAGCGCCCAGAACTTTAGCGCCAGGATAGTCCTGGTCTTTCAATCGCAGCAAAACCAAATGCCCGGCGTGGCTTGACGGAAAGCCCGAAACCTCCACGTCGTAACGCATCAGGTTTTCCGGCGTCGAAAGCCGATTGTCTTTCGCTTCAAAAAACTGCTTTTGGTAGTAATAACAAGGCCCCCAGGTGAGCACACTGCCGACATTCAAATCTTCGCCGAGAATGTGGCGGATCATGTCTTCAGGCTTCACGCCCTGCGAGGGCGTTTCGTAATGCATGCAGCCGGCGGCGTGAATGTGATGGTCGCCCGAATACCAGCCGAGTTTGGCCAGTTCGATCCAGCGTTCCAGTTTGAAGCTGAAGCTTTGCGCTTTGCCGGCCAGGACTTTCATCGGTTGGCGTTTGACCAGATATTCCGGCCCGCGCGTGAATTCGACGGTGTAATCGCCCGCCGGAAGTTTGAGCCGTTCGCCGTCGCCGCGATAAATCTGCGGATGGAAATCGAAGTCCGGCGCGAGACGTTTGGTTTGCAGCGGATAAACGTACTGTTGCGCATCGCGAATGATGAACGAAGCCGTCGCTGGGCGTCCGCGTTCGTCCTGAACGCGCAACGTCACATCCGCCGCCGGCAAGCAATTGAACAAAACGTCCGTTTCGTTGCGAAAGCCTATGTCTTGCGAACCTTGCCCGACGTTGAAGCCTATGCGCGCTTCGCGGCGGCCCGCGTCGCGGCTGTAAAGTTGAATGATTCGATACTCCAACTCCAAGCCCGACAACTGCGCCTTCATCGGCGGTTTGTCGAACATCGCCAAATCCGGCCAGCGGTCGCGCACGTCGCGCTCAGTGATGGTTTGCTCCGGGCGCGGACTGCTGCTGAAACCGCCCTTGCCGCGCGAAAAGACTTGTTGAATCGCACTGATCGTGAGCAATCATTTTTTCTTCCAGGCGACTTTTCCCATCTCGCGCCAGGTCGTCAGTTTGATGCCGAGTTCTTTGATGAGCGCCTCGATTTCGGGATCGGTGAAGGCCAGGAAATCACCGTAACGTTGTTCCCACGATCCGGTCGTCGCCTTCAATTCGGGATCGTTCATTCCCAGATGCACAATCAACATCGTCACGCCCGGCTTCATCGTCAGCAGAAACTTTTTATAAGCCTCTTTGCGCTCGGCGGGAGTTTTGCCCTGCACACCCGTGTTCAGATAATCGAGCATTGCGTAACCGTCAGCTTCGATTTTTTTCAAAGAGTCTTCGCCAATGGGCGAGCCGGTCAGTTTGCCGTATTGAATTGCTTCCGGCGTCGGGCGCATGACCATCACCGGAATACCGTATTCTTTGCCGAGTTTGGTGTAGACGTCGAAGAAATCCTTGCGCGTGTAAAGCGTGCCCATGTGCGTGTCCAGATGCGTGGGCTTGATGCCGAAAGCGAGCGCGCGTTCGATCTGCGCGCGGATTTCGGTTTCGATCTCCTGCGGCGTGGCGTTTTTGGCCGTGTCGCGCTCCGAGCGCCACATAAAGCCTTCAGGGTCAAGCAGGCCTTTGACCTTTTCCGGCGAAGCCACCGGACGCCAGCGCAAATACTTCCATTCGCTGGTCAAGGTCAGATGCAATCCCAGATCGAGTTCGGGATGTTCTTTGGCGTAGGCGGCGATTTCAGGAAACCACGGGCACGGAACCATGATGCTGCCCGAAGTGACCATTCCTTTTTTGAAGGCTTCGATGGAAGCCATATTGACCGAATGCGACATGCC
>CAZRXE010001714.1:0-7164 GCA_964603695.1 uncultured Heliomicrobium sp. | reverse complement strand
CGGCGCGTCCGAATGACAATCCGGCGCTGGTCGTGGCGAACCCGAAGTTCGGGTTGATCGGCGCTGCAGCCGCTACCGCTGCATCCGCCACCGAGACGAAAGGCGGCGAAACAGCCGCGGAACCCGCTGGGCGGAACTTTGGCGAGTTGGTCTGGACGGGATTAGAAGCGGCCAGCTTGAAGCAACTGCTGCCGCCGCAAACGCAGGTGTTGACGGGCGAGCAGGCTACGGAAACGGCGTTGAAACAGGCGCACGCGCCGCGCTTGTTGCACATCGCTACGCACGGGTTCTTTCTGGAAGACGCCGCGCCGCCGCAGCCGGAGAGTCGCGGCTTTGAGTTGACCAGCTTTGCCGATCTGCGTTCGGTGAGTTGGGCAGCGAAGATCGAAAACCCGTTGCTGCGTTCCGGCTTGGTGCTGGCTGGAGCCAACGAGCGGCGTAGCGGCAATGACGACGGCATCTTGACGGCGCTGGAAGCAGCGGGTCTTGATCTGTGGGGCACGAAGCTGGTGGTGCTTTCGGCTTGCGACACGGGCGTCGGCGAAGTCAAAAACGGAGAAGGCGTGTACGGCTTGCGCCGTGCGCTGGTGCTGGCCGGAGCCGAGTCGCAGGTGATGAGTTTATGGCCGGTGTCGGACAAGGCGACCAGCGGCCTGATGACCGGCTATTACGAACGCCTGCTGAAACGAAAAGAAGGGCGCGGCGAAGCGTTGCGGCAAGCGCAACTGGACATCCTGCGCGACCCGAAACGCAAGGCGCAGCAGAAACATCCGTATTACTGGGCCGGCTTCATCCAGGCCGGTGAGTGGGCCAACCTCGACGGCAAGCGGTGAAGCCGCGATTGGCAGACAAATCCTCAGCCAGAAAACTCAGCCGCATAATTTTTTTCCTTCCACTGAAAATTTCCTGTGAGCTTCTCGGCTTTGTTTCCACACATAAGCGAGAGACAAAACGATGCCTCTCGCGAAGGTGAAAACGATTCACCAGAAACGAAACCAGAAAACGTTTAACCCAAAAGTAAAAAGGAGCTCACCATGAAAAAGATCGCATTGAATTTCTGTCTTAGTTTGGCTGCATTGATGTTTGCCGCAACTTTCCAGCAAGTAATGGCTCAGCAACTTCTGGCCGAATGGCAGGGCGTGGCGACGGGCATCACGGCGAACCAGAATTTCCGATTGCCGGTTACCGTCCGGTTGTACGGAAAGATCAATCAGTACGATTCAAATCCTTACAACGTACTGGTCACGATTGGCGACAATACCGTGCAAATGGGCGCGGCGTTGAATGTGAGCGCAGTGCCGAGCGGCATTGGGCAGATGCCGTTGCAATTCATGCGCGTCAACATCGAACCAAACAACATCGTGCGCGCCACATTGGTCAACACGAACACCGGACAGGCGGGCGCAGCCAACACCTTCTATCCACGCAACGTTTCGTCGCAAGCCTGGGCTTGGCACGGCCCTATTAGCGTATTGTGGGAGAAGGTTTTCCAGTATTCAGGTTGCGTGGAGATTTTTTACTTCCTGAATGGTTCTCAAGTGGCTTTCCAATTGCGCGGCAATAACGCTCAGCAGATCGTTGGCGAAATGCGGGGCATCGGGGGCAGCGCCACGGCTACCGCGCCTTCAATTGGTTACTACGCAACCTTCCAGGCAAACCGCGTGCGGTAAAGAGGACAAATCAGCTTATACGCGAGTGGAGACAGCAGCCTCAGCAACGGCGACGACAGCATTTACCAAATGGCGGCAATACTAAATTGCTCGTGTTTGCTTCCTTCTCCTGAACCAATTTCGCGGCGGAATATGGGTTGGGAAAAAGAGGCTCTTCGAGAATAGAGAAGTTTTGTCGTAGGTCAGGCTGCGTCTCCATTCCGCCGATTACGAACCGGTAAAGCAAAACATTCAAAGGAGACAGCGATGTTATCAATAGAACTCGACATTTATTCTGGCTTACAGAATCCCACTTGGACTCTCACAGATAAAGAGGAAAACGAATTGGTAGAGCGTGTTCTGGCTGACCCGTCCGCGATGCAGCCTACCACGGCGGACGCCGGAGGATTGGGATACCGTGGGTTTATCGTGCGCGCAATGAGCGAGCAGGCCGAAAGTGAAGACAGTGCGATCAACAAGGCCAGGCTGCGGACGGCTTCGGGCGGGGTGGTTAATTTCCCATCGCAATTCCGCATTGGCGGGGCGCTCGACAAGAGTGTGGATATGGCGCAATGGCTGTTGACCACTTCGGAAAAGCAACAAACAGAAGTTGATGATTACCTGCGCGCCTACACCCAGCAATCCATCACCAATCCGGATAGAGCTAAGCCTGAGCACAAAGGCGGAGAGTCGTTGCACCAGCGACACGAGGTTCAAGGGGTTTGGAGAGCTTGCGGATCGTATTTTATGACCAGCTCGACCGACTTCAGTTTCTGGAACAACGCGGCTGTGATTGATAAGAATAATTGCTATAACTTCGGTTCCAATTACCGCTCGAACACGTTCGCTCAGCCAGGAAAACGCGCAACCGGCCAGTGGGTGCCAACTCCGATTCAAGGAGCTGACGTCGCTAACAGGGTGAGACTGGATGGCTGGAAAGACACCTGTTTGGGCGGTTCGGCGCAAAACATCGTGTTGGCATTGGTAATTGCGCCACTGTACACAGGCCAGAATGACTTTCACTTTTACCGTTTGTGCGCCAATGGATACTGGTGTCACAAGCAGGGGCCGACCCCGGCGAGAAACACTGATAATTCCGGTCGGCTGATTACAAACCCTGAGACCTGTAATAGAGGAGCTTACACGGAATTCTGGGGGTACTTTTACGCGAACCGATCTCAGCCGGTAATCTGAAGTGAAGGATGGAAATATGAGACAAGTTGTCAATCTAATCTGTGTGTTGCTCTTTGCTGTTTGCGCGGTGCAACGGCAAGCAACAAATCCGGTAAACACCGCTTCATCTTCCACGGTGAAAGTGGTTAGAGAAAGTGAGCGAGTGATGAAAGCCTATCTGGAAGTGGATATTTATTCCGGTCTGCCGAACCCGAAGAGGGAATTAACGGACGAGCAGTTCCGCCATTTGATGGAACGGCTCAAGACGTTGGCAGTGGCCGAACCGGCAAAAATATTTGACGGGTTGGGATACCGTGGTTTGGTTGTCACTTTCATTAACGTCAGGGGAGAGCCTGTCACCTTGCGAGTTTACAAAGGAATCATTCAGCTCAGTGAAGACGGACAGACTACCTTCCTGGCCGATTCGGAGAGGCAGGTGGCCAGATTACTATTGGAGTTTGCGCAAAAATGGTTGGCAAATGAAGTCGTTAAGTTGGTCGCCGCCGAGGAACAGGTTTCATAATCATCAAAAGGAGCAAACTATGAACAAGCGTTTCAGTCGTCGTGATTTTTTAAGCAAGGCTGGGCGGGCAGTTTCCGTCGCCGCCGGAGCAGTCTTGCTGACTGGTTCATCAAACGTTTTTGCGGCACCCACTCCGCTACGCCAGTTAGCCGCTGGAATGGATGCTGAATTGGAAATGTGGTTGTTGGCGACCGGGCACGGAAAGATTGATGAGGTGGTATTCACTTCTGCCCGGCATCATTTGGAAGAGATGGGGATAGCGGCAGGTACTGATGAAATTGTCCGAGATTGAAAGTACAACAAAAGATAACCTCAATATCACGAAGCTATGCGAATGAACTGTTCACATCCCAACAGTTCATTCGCGTTTTGAGGAATTCTAGGCGCAATACTTGTGCCTGCCGACATTTCGTCACCTGCCGATATTTCAGCGCCGAAGTTTCGTCACTCACATACCGCCCAACTTAGCCGACTCAGTACAAATTCAGCCGATTCAACCATTTAACCCTCTGCTGTTCCGTCTCTCTTTTTTGGCAGGGCGTTTGCCCTAACGGAGCGCGAGCTTGCCGACGCGGCAAGCTGAAGTTCCAAAGAGGAGGCGAGCGATGAACACGACAAGCACAGCAACTGCCGACCACTGCCGACATTGCCAAGCCGTCATTCACGACCGCGACCAGTACTGCCGTCATTGCGGCAGGGAATTGGAAGCGCGCACGGCGCTGTTGGCCGGCACCGGCGACATCAGCAAACACCCAACCGCTGAGCTGGTGTTGCCCGCGTCGGCCTACATCACCGCGCCTCTGGAAGCGCGCCGGCCGGTTTCCGGCTCACTGCTCAAACTGATGGCGGAAGAAACGGCTCCAGAGGTCGTGATCGGAGGCAACCGCCGGCTGCGTTTGCTGACGCTGGCGCTCATCTCGTTGCCGATATGGCTGATGATCGTGCTGCTTTCGCCGCTGGATGCTTACGCCGCGACGAAAGCCGTCGGACGGCGGATGTGAATTCGTCAAAACGAAAAAGGAGGGAGAAGACATGCAAACTTTACCTGTTGAAACGGATGTAGTGATTGTCGGAGCCGGGCCGACCGGATTGACGCTGGCCTGTTTGCTGGCCGCCGAAGGAATTCCCTTCGTGCTGCTGGATCGGTTGGCTGAAGGGCTGAACACTTCGCGCGCCGCCGTCATTCACGCGCGCACGCTGGAAGTGCTGGAAGAAGTGCGGGTCAGCGAACGGCTGCGCGCCGAAGGTCACATCGTGCCGCAGTTCACTTTGCGCGACCGCGATCAAGTGTTGATGAGCTTGCGCTTCGATCAATTGCCGACGCGCTACGCGCACACGCTGATGATTCCGCAAAATCGCACCGAAGCGATCCTGCTCGACAGCCTGCGCGAACTTGGGCAGGACGTGCGCCGGCCGTTCGCGGTCAGCGATCTGCGACAAGACGCCGATGGCGTGACCGTCACTGTCACGGGCGAAGCGCAAACGTCGCAAGCGATTCGCGCGCGTTACGTGGTCGGAGCCGACGGTATGCACAGCACTGTGCGCGAACGCGCGGGCATTGGTTTCATCGGCGACAGTTACGAACAAACTTTCGTGCTGGCCGATGTGCGGATGACCTGGCCGCTGTCCGACCGCGAAGTGATGCTGTTTGTTTCGCCCGCCGGATTGGTCGTCGTTGCGCCGTTGCCGGGCGGACGCCATCGCATCGTCGCCACGGTGGATGACGCGCCGGAACAGCCGGACATTGCCGACGTGCAACAGTTGCTGGATGCGCGCGGGCCTTCGCGCGGCGCAACGCGCGTTCACGAAATCGTCTGGAGTTCGCGCTTTCGCGTTCACCATCGGCTGGCCGACCGTTACCGCGCCGGGCGAATTCTGTTGATGGGCGATGCCGCGCACGTACACAGTCCGGCGGGCGGACAAGGCATGAACACAGGCATTCAGGACGCTGTCGCGCTCGGTCACGCGCTGATTGCAGTATGCGGCGGGCGCGGTGATGAACGCGCGCTGGACGATTACGAACGTCTGCGCCGTCCGGTGGCGGCGCGCGTGGTGGCCTTCACGGATCGTATGACGCGGATGGCGACGTTGCGCAATTCACGCGCCCGAACGGTGCGCAATGCCGCCATCAAGGTCATGTCTCGCGTTCCGGCGTTTCGCCGTTGGTTGACCACGGAATTGAGCGGCTTGCGCAATCGTTGAAGCAGCGCGGAAAGGAGTGAAGTCATGCTCAGAATCACCATTCACAACGACGACGCCGCCACGCGCTTGCAGGTCGAAGGCAGACTTGTCGGAGCGTGGGCGGAAGAACTGAAAACCTGTTGGCAAAACGTCGCCGCGCCCGGACGCGCTTTGCTGGTGGATTTGTCTGCGCTGACGTTGATTGACGCGGCGGGCAGGGAACTGCTCGCCGAAATGCACCGGCAAGGCGTCAGGCTCGCGGCGGTCGGGCTGATGACGCAGGCGATTATCGAGGAAATCACGGGTTGATTGCGGATTGCGGATTGCGGAAGCCGCTGAATGTGATCCAACACGATTGAGAATTGGGAGGAACACCTTATGGCAGGACGAATTGTTTACGCAGCGGCGTTGATGATGCTGCTTGTCGGCTCCGGGCTTGCGCAAACGCCGCAGCCTGAAGTCTTGACGCTTGAACAGGCCATTCAACTGGCGTTGCGCGACAACCGGCAGGTCAAAAACGCCGTGCTGGAACTCGGCAAATTCGATGACCGGCGGGCCGTCGCGCGCACCAAGCGTTTGCCGGAATTCAAACTCAACGCGCTCGGTTCGCAGTTGTTGTCTTCGATTGAGTTCAGGTTTCCGCAGGGCACTTTCGGCACGTACCCGAACGGCGCGCCGAACCCGGCCACCGACACGGTTATCAACACGCCGCGCCAACCGACCTTCGTGATGATCGGTCAGGTCAATCAACCGCTTTCGCAGTTGTACCGCATCGGTCTGAATTTGAAGCAACTCGATGCCGGACGCGAAATCGCCGCAGCGCAAACGCGCGCGCAGCAGCAAACCGTCGTCAACAACGTCAAGCGCGTTTATTACGCCATCCTGCAAACCGAAAGCTCGCTGCGCACCAGCGCCGAGACCTTGAAGCTTTACCGCGAACTCGACCGCGTGACCGGCGAATACGTCGTGCAGCAGGTCGCTTTGAAAGCCGAAGGTCTGGAAGTCAAAACGCGGCTGGCAAAGGCCGAATACGAAGCCGCACAGCTTGGCGATCAATTGGCTTCGCAAAAGGAACAATTCAATCAACTGCTGGGGCGCGACGTGCAAACTGACTTCGTGGTAAGCGCCGCGCCCGCCTTCAGCCGTTACGAAATAGATCCGGCAGCCGCGCGCGAACGAGCGTTGGCCGAGCGGCCCGAATTGCAGGAAGCGCGGCTCAAACGTAAACAGGCGGAATACGACCGGCGCATCAAAAAGTCCGAATACATTCCCGACGTGAGCCTGACGCTCAGTTACGTTTCGCCGCAAAACATCAATTTCGTGCCGCGCCAGATTGCCACGGCGGGCGTGCTGGTCAGTTGGGAGCCGTTCGATTGGGGACGCAAAAAACGCGAACTGGCCGAAAAGTCGCGCACCATCGAACAAGCCGAACAAGCCGAACGCGAAACCGAAAGCGCCATCATTGTTGAAGTCAACAGCCAGTTTCGCAAGCTGCAACAAGCGCAACGGCTGTTGGCTATCGGACGACTGGCCGAAGAGACAGCGCGCGAACAATTGCGCGTCGCGTCGAACCGGTACACCGCGCAGGCTGCGCTGCTCAAAGACGTGCTGCATGCGCAAACCGCGCTGGCCGACGCC
>CAZRXE010001713.1:0-8548 GCA_964603695.1 uncultured Heliomicrobium sp. | reverse complement strand
ATCGCCCGGTGCGGTTGCTGGAAACGCGCGCCGGGCAGCCGATTGGCTGTTTCCGACCGGGCGCGCCACTCAATGCCGGCCAAGTCTACATGCAGTCGGCGCACGGGCTTTGCGATGGATTGACGATTCCTTCGACGGCCTTGGGCGTGGTGGGCAATGCAACAGTGGTGCTGCCGGCGAGCGGCGGCTATCTGACGTTGTGGCCTTCAACGGCGACACAACCCACGACGGCCACGTCGAATTACAGCGCCGGACAAGTGGTCAATCGGCATTTCATCGTCGGCTTGGGCGCGGTGGATGGAGCGTTCAAAATGTTTTCCTCGGCGAGGACTGAAGTGGTGATTGACCTGTCAGGCTATTTCGCGCCTTAGCTTTTTCGGCGCAGAAGCGATTTCACAAGGCACTTACGGCCTTTCAGGCCAAGTCTTATCAGGGCTTGCGGAGAGTTGGCGCTTTCCGCAAGCCCTTCGCGTTAACAAGACAAAATTTTCGTTATCCGGGTAGGCACCTCCTCCTAACGCCGTGGCAGCGGCTGGCGTATGCCCGATCAATTTCTTTCGGTGAGCGAAAATCGCTGATTTTGAGCGCGAATGTTCACCCGAAAGATAATCCCAAAGATTTAGAACTGAATTGAAGGACGGTAGGTGATTGAAAAGCTTAGGCCAAGATCAAAGAGATGGAACGGAGAGCGAGGGATTCGAACCCCCATGCCCTTTCGGACGCCGGTTTTCAAGACCGGTGCAATAGCCATTCTGCCAGCTCTCCGCAAGTAAATTTTGAAAGGATCAGACCGCCATTTAGGAGTGGAAGCGGTCGTTTCAAAAGCGATGACACCTTAGCACGCCGATTCGTGAATTTCAAAATTCGTCGCAAAACACGTCTTTTTTGTTCGAGAGGGCAGACGCTCAGGCGCGAAAGACGATTGTGTTACACTCGCGCCGTTCACTCCAATACTCACATCGCGTCCCTTCAGGGCGCGTCAATACAGTCAAACGAGGACACAACAATGGAATTTGCGATCACTTTCAAACCTGACATGACACCCGCACGCATCGTCAATCTGACGCGCCAAGCCGAAGCCGCCGGCTTCAATTACGGCTGGATGTTCGATTCCCACGTCTTGTGGCAAGAGCCGTTTCCGTTGATGACGTTGATGGCGGCCAACACCGAACGCATGCGCATCGGCCCTTGCGTGACCAATCCGGCGGTGCGCGATTGGTCTGTGACGGCGAGTTTATTTGCCACGCTCAATCGCATTTCCGGTGGGCGGATGGACATCGGCATCGGACGCGGAGATTCATCGCGCCGCGTGATGGGCAAACGTCCGACAACGCTGGCCGTGCTGGAAGAATGTGTGCAAACGATTCGTGATTTGTCGGCGGGCAAGCAAATCACTTACGAAGAAAAAGAAATTCAGATGCCCTGGGCCGATGGCGGTGTGCCGCCGATTTGGGTGGCGGGTTATGGGCCGAAAGCGTTGCGTTGCGCGGGCAAAATCGGCGACGGCGTGATTCTGCAATTCGCCGATCCGCATTTGATCAAATGGTGTTTGAACTTCGTCCGCGAAGGCGCTGAAGAGGCCGGGCGCGATTTTTCCAAGATCAAAGTGATGAGCGCCGCGCCTGTGTGGGTGTCGGACGATCTGGCTGCGGCGCGCGAACACGTGCGGTGGTTTCCGGCACTGGTTTCCAACCACGTCGTTGACTTGGTTTCCAAATACAAACCCGAAGAATTGCCCGAAGAATTGACGGCCTTCATCCGTGACCGCAAAGGCTACAACTACCTGCACCACGCCGAAGTCGGCAGCAGCAACGCAGAGTTTGTGACGGATGAAGTGGTAGATCGCTTCTGCATCGTCGGCCCCGTCGCTGAACAAGTGCGGAAGCTGAAGGAATTGGCAGCGGTCGGCGTGACGCAATTCAACATTTACCTGATGTGCGGCGACGAAGAACAGACTGTTGAAATCTACGGCAAGGAAGTGATCCCAGCCTACCAGTAGATTCTCGGCTGCACAGACCCCAAAAATTGCGTTGCCGTGAGAGAGTTTCACCGCCGATTACGGTTGTATGATTGAGAGCGGCAAACCCGCTTCAAACACGCAATTCAACCCGGAGAAAACGTTATGACCCAATCACGACGCGACTTTTTATTCACCACCGGCGCGGCTGCCGGCGCAATGGCCTTGCCTTCGTGGGCGCTCAATGCACAAGCCGAAGAAGCGCCGCCCGTTGACCGCGCAGCCATCGCCGACGCAGCGCTGGCTGCCGCGCGCAAGGCTGGCGCAAGCTACGCCGACACTCGTATTAACCGTTACCGCAACGAAACCATCGTCACGCGCGAACGGCAGGTGCAGAATGTGGCACGCTCTTACAGCTTCGGCTTCGGCGTGCGCGTTTTGTACAAAGGTGCGTGGGGCTTTGCCGCCAGCCCCATCGTCACGCCGCAGGAGGCTGCGCGCGTAGCACGGCAAGCCGTCGAAATCGCACGAGCCAACGCGCAGTTCCAACCGTCGCCGGTCAAGCTTGCGCCAGTCGAGAAAGTCGTCACGACGTGGCGCAACGCCTGCGAGAAAGACCCATTCGATGCGCCGCTCGACGACAAGATTCAATTTCTGATGAAGCTCAACGAACGCGCCTTGTCGGTCAAAGGCGTGCGCTTCGTTAATTCCGCTCTTTATCTCGTCAACGAGCAAAAATACTTTGCCTCAACCGATGGCTCGCGCATTGACCAGAACATCGTCCGCACCTGGCCTGTTTTTACGGTCACCGCTGTTGACCAGGCGAAAGGCGATTTCCAGACGCGGGATTCGCTTAGCTCCGCGCAAAGTATTGGGCTGGAATATCTGAGCAATTACCCCTGGCTGGACGAAGCTGAAGCCGCTGGCAATGAGGCCGTCGAGAAGCTCAAGGCGAGGCCCATCAGTTCGGGCCAGCGCGATCTGGTACTCGCGCCCTCACATCTTTTCCTGACCATTCACGAAAGCGTTGGCCACTCGACCGAACTCGACCGCGCATTGGGCTGGGAAGCCGATTACGCTGGTACAAGCTTTCTGACGCCGGACAAGACGGGCAAATTCCAATTCGGCTCCAAGCTCATCAACTTTTATGCCGACCGCAACGAACCGCATGGCCTGGCGACGGTCGGTTACGACGACGAAGGCGTGCCGGGACAGCGTTGGCATTTGATCAAAGACGGCGTTTTCGTGGATTGGCAAACGACGCGCGAGTTAGCTCCGATGATTGGCCGCAAGACTTCTTACGGCTGCCTGCACGCCGACAACTGGGCCAGCCCGGCATTTCCGCGCATGCCGAACGTCTCGCTTGAAACGGCGAAGCAGAACATTTCAATTGACGATTTGATCGCAGACACCAAAGACGGCGTGTTGATGTTTGGGCGCGGTACTTACTCGATTGACCAGCAACGCTATAACTTCCAGTTCGGCAGCCAGACCTGTTACGAAATCAAAAACGGCAAGCGCGGCGCGATGCTGCGCGACGTGGTTTATCAATCGCGCACGCCCGATTTCTGGAACGCCTGCGACGGGCTGGGCGGGCAGTCCACGTTTGAACTCGGCGGAACGTTCAGCGACGGCAAAGGCCGGCCAGGGCAAATCAACGCCGTCAGCCACGGCTGTCCGGCGGCGCGCTTCCGGCAAATCAATGTGCTGAACACAGCCAGCAAGTAGCAAGTATGCGAGATCGTTCTCGTCTGCGTGAGATCATTCTTCGTCAGCAATCGCGCGGGATCGCTCTTCGTCGCGTAGCGACGCCTGAGCTTAGGCAGGTCGTTTACGGCCTGCACCGTGACACCACGATCATCCGCGTCGCGTAGCGACGATTGAATCTGTCGCCACAATCATTCAACCGTCGCTCGCGCGACGCGGGATGTTTTGCCGCATCGAGCAGGCCGTAAACGACCTGCCTAAATTCAACAGGTCGCTACGCGACCGAAACGCCAGGAGCTTTCAATGTTGATCACTGAAAAAGAAGCCAGAGCTTTGTGCCAGAAGATTCTCAATTTGACGAAAGCCGACGACGCACAAGTCAGCCTCACGAGCGGCACGCAAACGCATCAACGCTTCGCGGCTAATTCGTTCACCACCGGCGGCGCGAGCGAAAACACGGGCGTTGCGCTCACGGTTTGGATTGCCAAAAAGAAAGGGATCGCGACAACGAATGATTTGAGCGACGCGGCCTTGCGGGCGATGGCTGCGGAAGCCGAGCAAATGGCGCGCATCTCGCCCGTGGATCGTGAATACCTGCCGACGCTCGGCGCGCAAAACTACCGCGCAACTGGCGGTTACACCGCTGTGACTGAGAAGGCCTCGCCGGTCAGTCGCGCCAAAGTTCTCGCCGAAATCATTGCGGCAGGCAAGAAGGATTCGCTGCAACTCGCCGGGCTGCACCAAGCCGCTGACACGGCGACGGCATCAGCCACGAAGAACGGCAACTTTCTTTATGACAGCAAGAGCCGCGTCAGTCTGGCGGTCACCGCGCGTACGCAGTCAGGCGACGGCTCCGGGTATTTTGCGCGCAGTCACTTCGACGCGGCGAAGCTTGATACCGCGATGATCGCGCGTGCGGCGATGCAAAAAGCCCTCACCTCGCGCTCGCCGCAAACGCTCGATGCCGGCGCGTACACGGTCATTCTCGAACCGCAAGCCGTGGCCGATTTGCTGCGGATTTTGGTCTTCACGCTTGATGCACGTAACGCCGAGGAAGGCCGCAGCGCGTTCTCAGCACTTGGTGGAAAGACTCGACTAGGAGAAAAGATGTTTGACGAGCGCGTGAATATCTTTAGTGATCCGGCGCATCCCGACGTTCCCGATGCGCCAGCCACTGCCGAAGGCATTCCGGCGGAAAAGACATGGTTCGTTCGCAACGGCGTGGTTGAAAGTCTCGTCTATCGCCGCTACTGGGCGCAGGAGAAAGGCAAAACGCCAACGCCCGGTCCGGTCAACACGATCCTGACCAGTTCCGCCGCGCCGGTGAAGCTGGAAGAAATGATCGCTGCGACTGAGCGCGGCTTGCTGGTCAGCCGTTTCTGGTACATCCGCCCGGTTGACCTGCGCACACTGACCTTCACCGGGCTGACGCGCGACGGGCTGTGGCTGGTCGAAGGCGGCAAGATCAAACATGCGGTGCGCAACTTCCGCTTCAACCAAAGCCTGATTGAAATGCTTGCGCCGGGCGCGCTCGACGCCATCGGCGCGCCAGAGCGCGTCAGCGAGAGCGAGAACAACGGCATCCCGATGCTTCTGCCGCCGCTCAAGATCAAACGCTTCAACTTCACTTCGCAATCGGAAGCGGTGTAGTCATTGGCTGGGAATTCATACAAGCTTTAAGTCAAGAATCGGCGGCGACAATTTGAACTCAACTTGTCGCCGCCGATTTGAATTTCACTGCCCTGCCGTGTCCCGGCAAATACGATTCACCATAACGCACAGCCAATTCGCCCTCGACAACGACGTGTTCAATGCCTTTGGGATATTGTCTGGAATCTTCAAAAGTCGCGCGGTCAATTATCTGATACGGGCTGAAAACGACGATGTTCGCCTGCGCGCCGCATTCGATTTTGCCGTAGCCTTGAAGTTGGAAAGTCTCCGCCGCGAGACCGGACATTTTGCGCACGGCTTCATCCAGGCTGAGCAGGTTTTGTTCGCGGACGTAGCGGCCAAGTATTCGCGGATAAGTTCCGTAAGCTCGCGGATGCGGTTTGCCGCCCAGCAAGCCGTCGGTGCAAACGTTGACGTAAGGCTGCTGCATGATTTTGCAGACGACTTCTTCCGATTGGCTGAAGGAAATCATGCCGACGCCCATTCGTTCGGACAGCAACAGGTCAAGCGCGAATTCGACAGCTTCCGCTTCGCTGACTTGATCCGACTGTTTCTTCAAGCTCGCGGCCTGCGACAGATTTTTGCCCAAGGTTTCGGGATGATTGCCGGACGGAATGTCTGGAATGACGATGCCTTCGGGGCCAGACCATTTCCAGAAGTTGTCCCATTGCGAAGGCGAACGGTCGAGCATCGCGGCGCGCATCTTCGCGCGTTCTTCGGCGCTGGCTAGTCGCTTTAACGTTTCTTCAACGCCGCCTGCGTGTGCCCACGGTGGCAGGATCGCGCCAAGCATTGTCGAGCCGGCGATGTATGGGTATTGATCCGCCGTGACGCGAACGCCTTCGGCTTGTGCCTGCTCAATCATCGCCAGCACGCCCTCAATCCGCGCCCAATTTTCGCGTCCGGCAATTTTGAAATGCGAAATATGCACGCGCACGCCGGACTGTTTGCCGACCTCAATCATTTCGGCTATGGCGTCCTCGATGTAATCGCTCTCGCTGCGCATGTGCGAAACGAAGATGCCATCGAACTCCACTACTGCGCGACACAGTTCGATCAACTCCGCCGTGTCGGCAAAACAGCACGGCGGGTAAATCAATCCGGTTGAAAGTCCGAGCGCGCCTTCGCGCATGGATTGGCGGATCAGTTTCTGCATCGCTGCGATTTCGTCTGGCCTCGCCTGCCGGTCTTCCATCCCCATCACGGCCAGCCGCACCGCGCCGTGCGGAATCAGATAAGCGCAATCTATCGCGGGTTTGGCGCGTTCAATCGCCGACAGGTATTCACCGACGGATTGCCAATCCCAGGCGCGGCCTAAATCGCCGTCCAGCCCAGCAAGCGAACGCGCTACCGCCGGTTGATCCGCCGTGCGAATCGGCGCAACGGAAATGCCGTCCTGTCCGAAGACTTCCAGCGTGATGCCTTGCCGGATTTTCATCGGCAGTTCCGGTTCGGCGAGCACGCGCAAATCCGAATGGCTGTGCGTATCAATGAAGCCGGGCGCGATGACCAAGCCTTTGCAGTCAAGCTCTTCCATCGCGTGCAGCGAATTCGGCGCATCAATCGCCAGAATGTAGTTGCGCCGAATCGCCACGTCCGCCGGATAAAGTCCGCGCCCAGTGCCGTCGGCAACCAATCCGTTTCGTAAAACCAGTTCAGGCGTTTTCATCATTGCTGCTCAAGATTCCGGTTCGATTGAAACAGGCTGCTCCGGCGTGGAAGCAGTTGCGTGTTCCGCCAGCCATCGGTGCATATCCGCAGGCGAAGCAAAATCGAGTACGGCTTCGCCGAACTGTTCCAACAGAGCATTGGGTAGCTCGCGTATGCGCGCCTGCAGCGCTTCTTCCACCTGCCCGAAACGATGCCGTACAAGCCGCAAGGAAAGCGCCGTCATTCCTAAATGTTGGCCGATCTGCAAGCCTTCTTCACGCCCTTTCTCAATCCCTTTCTCAATCCCTTCCTGAATCCAACTTTGTGCAAAGGGAGCCTCGGTTCCCAGTTCTTCTTTCGGAATCAATTCCAACATAGCTTCTTCAACCTCCTCTTTACGGATTTTTTTGCCAGCCCTCGCCAAATAAGCCAGCAAGGTTTGCAGGTATTCCAGAACGTCCGCCCATTTCATCTCGCGCAAATTACGAAAAATCGCGGGCAATCGTTGTCCCAGGTCGTCGCTGAAAATATACCGCATCAACGAAAGACCGGTCTTCAATCGCGGGCCGCCTTTGATTTCCTCACTGCCGCGCAAAGAAATGTCCCGCAACAAATATTCAAAATCCGGCACCTGCTTCGACAATCCGCTCAAACCGGCGGTTTCAATCAGTGCGCTGAATCGCGGCGAAATCGTCCAACGGTCTTTGCCGTGATAAAACACTATCGGAACGACCAGCGGCAGCTTTTCGCAACCCTGATCGAATCGCGTCTCCCAAAGTCGCACAAGGTAGCGCAGCAGTTGAAAGGCGACCCAGATGTCCGGCGCGCTTTTGTGTTCAAGCAACAGGAAGATGTAAACGTCGGCACCAGTTACCAGCCGCACGCGAAAGAGCATATCCGAAAAATGCCCGCGCAGTTTCGGATCTATAAAACTCTCCTTTTCAAGAGTCAGCGTCGTCATATCAAGCGCCGAAACCAACTCCGCCTGCAGATACTGACGAACGAAATCTTCCATCGTCGGTAAATGACCGAAGAGCCGTTTGAAAAAACTGTCGTGCGGATTGTTGACCTCTGCCATTGTCGCCTCACCGTCCGTCACATGCTCGCCAGACGGTCGTACATCTCCGGTCGCCGGTCTCGGAAAAACTGCCAGTGCGTGCGCACTTCGCGAATTTCGTCCAAGTCCAAATCGGCGACGATCAATTCATCTTTGTCTTCGCTGCCTTTGACCAGAATGCGGCCGTCAGGATTGCTGAAATAGGACGAGCCGAAAAATTCACCGATATTCCAGGGCGCTTCGGTGCCGACACGGTTGATTGTGCCGACGAAATAACCATTGGCCACGGCGTGTCCTCGTTGTTCCAGTTCCCACAAATAATCGGCGTGGCCTTTGGTCGTTGCCGAGGGAATGAAAACGATTTCCGCGCCGTTCAAGCCCAACGCTCGCGCGCCTTCGGGAAAGTGCCGGTCGTAACAGATGTAAACGCCAATGCGTGCGTACTTCGTTTCAAACGTCGGAAAACCAAGATTGCCAGGCGTGAAATAGAACTTTTCCCAAAAGCC
>CAZRXE010001712.1:0-4741 GCA_964603695.1 uncultured Heliomicrobium sp. | reverse complement strand
AGAGCAGCATGTTGAAAAGGAACTCTTCGCGACGATTCGAATCGGTTTCGGCTTTGGCGACGTGAGAAACAACCCGTTTGACGATGTCGTCCCAGGTTTCCAGCGGATTGCCTTGAATGTCTTTAAGGGAATAGCGTTTGGCAACGACTCGTTGCGCATTGATGCCCAGCGGATGTTTGCTTGAGGGGCCGGCGAACTGAACCAGATGTTGTCTACTTGCGCTCATAACTCTTCTTCATGTCCTGTTGTTTTTTGGGTAAACGTTGTTGGGTTTTCGACTAAAAATAAAAGAGCAGGTGAAAGATGATTGTGAAATCGGCTCGACCAAAAGCCGGAAACGGCAGACTCCCGCCATCAGGCAAATCCCGGGCGCGGCAGTCGCCATGATAAAGACAACTCGACGGTTCAAGACTCTTGGCGCTTGATAAGTTGAGCTGGGGAAGCGTTGATCCGTGATGGTTTATCTCTCTTTTGGTCTTGAGCGGCGGGGAATATATTCCCACTACATACGGCTTGTCAATCAGGATTCTCAACAATATCTTGTGGTTTCCCCTAAGTGCTGGCAGACAAAAGCGATAAACTTTCGGGTTGTTTCATCCGTGAACCACTGACTCTCAAAGCCGGAGCCGGAGTTTGAAAAGCGGCAAAATTTCTCCGGTTGAGCGGGAATTTCGCGGAATCTGGCAGAGGAGTTGCAGCGCGAAACCCGTGATTGCGAAGTGCAGGGTGATGATGTAATCTGCCCACCGAAATTCAATCATCTGAAAACACAACTAATAGTGGTCACCGGCTGGAAAGAGCCGGATGGCTAGGGAAAAGGAGTTGCTATGACAACGGCATGGGTTGTTTTGATTTACGGCATCCTGGTGGCGGCGGGCGGAGCCATGGGGTACTTCAAGGCAGGCAGCACGGCTTCATTGATTGCCGGCCTCGGCTCCGGTGTTTTATTGGTGGGCGCTTCGGTGGCGATGATGAAAGGTTCCTATCAGACGGGATGGTGGGTAGCGTTGATCGTGGCCTTGTTGTTGTTGGGACGCTTCGGCTCGGCGGCGCTCAAGGGATTCAAAATGATGCCCGGAGGAATGGTCATCATTCTCAGCTTGATCGTCATTGCCTTGTTGGTGACCAGCCGTCCGGCCTCAACTCCTTAAACCAGCCTGGAAGATTTTTGTCGCCGTCGAATGTTCATAGCGATGGCGCGTGTAACGGTGAAAACTATCCGCACCCGACGAGAACAGTAATTCAATTTAGGAGGCATAAGTAATGAGTACGATTTACAAAGCGCAAACCTTCAATTTAAGCGGCTTGAACGGAATTTCCGATGCCACGCTGGCAATGCATTTCAAGCTTTATGAAGGTTATGTGACCAATACAAACACGCTCAATGACCAAATCGCGGAGCTGTCAAAAGGCGAAATCACCGCAAAGGAAATGCCGGTTTATTCGGAGCTGACGCGACGGCTGGGATTTGAGTACAACGGAATGGTTTTGCACGAGTGGTATTTCGGCAACATGAAAAACGGCGGCAGCGGCGACCCCAACAATGGTTCCGCGTTTTACAAGGCGGCGGAAGCAAGCTTCGGCAGTTATGAAAACTGGAAGAAGAATTTTGTGGCCGTCGGGAAAATGCGCGGCGTCGGCTGGGCGGCCACTTACCTGGATCCGGTCAATGGAAACCTGTCGAACCATTGGATCAACCTGCATGAAACCGGCAACGTCGCGGGTTTCGCGCCGATTCTGATTATGGACGTTTGGGAGCACGCTTTCATTCGCGACTACGCTCCGGCGGAACGTCCGAAGTACATCGAGGCGTTTTTCTCGAACATCAATTGGGATGCCTGCGATGAGCGCCTGACCAAAGGCGGCGCATCGCGTCCCGCCGTTGTTTAACGGGATAAAGCCGCATCCAAATAAAGAAAGCAAAGAGAGCCTGCCGTTTCCGGCAGGCTCTCTTGTTAATGCGTATCGAAGATTCGGATTCAGCTAGAAATTGAACCGAACGCCGAATTGCAGCTTGCGGGCGTCCGCCGCCGAAGTGAAACCGAGCGGTTCGGTTGGTCTCTTGGTGCGATTGCCTCGCGCGTCGAAATTCGTCAGCGGCGTTGATCCGGTGGTGCAGGCGATGATATTGCCCGAACCATCAACGCACGCGCCGCCGATGATGTTGTTGATGCCAGCGAAATTCGTCCGGTTGAAAAGGTTGAAGGCTTCAAACGTGAGTTCGAGGAAGCGGCTCTCTTTGACGAAAAACCGCCGCGCCAAACGCATATCGAAGCTGTAGAAGTTTTCGCCCGTGCCGGTGTTGCGTCCGGCCTGACCGGGACGGTCGCTTTGCGAACGTCCGTCGCCGTTGCCGTCAAAGCCCAACAGCAGATTGAAGGGGCGTCCGCTGCCCGCCACGAAAATCGGCGAAAACAGCCAGTCGCGCAGAATCGGGTTTTTCAATGAACTGACCACAGTGCCGCTGAAAACCGCGCGATGACGTTGATCGAAGGCCGACAGCGCGCGATCCAGCCGCAGGTTCAACGGATTCTGCGCCGAAAAATCGCTGTTGAAATCCGTTACTTCGTCAATCGCTTTCGACAGCGTGTAATGCGCGTTCAGGCTGAAGTTGTTCGCGAACCGCTTTTGCACCTGCAGCGTCAGCGCGTGGTAGAAGGAACTCGCCGATGATTCATAAACGTTGTCCTGGAAGCGCAGCGGATTGCGGAAATCGCTGGTCAATCCGGCCTGCGCTTGCGCGGCGCTCGGAAAGCGAATGAATGTCGGACCGCCCAGCGGATTGAGCGGGTTGACCGGGCCGGTTAGTTTGAACTGGTTGATGTCGCGGTTGCGCGTCAGAAACAGGCCGCGCGTGTACAAGTAGCTGGCGTCGAGCGAAAAGCCTTTGCCCAAATCTTGTTGAAGGCCGAAGCTTGCTTGATAGGTTTTCGGGTTTTCGTAGTTCGGTTCGACGCGGAAGCGGACTTCCAGCGGCGCGCCGGCGCGAGGCGTCAGGTTGATGGGCGCGCCGGCCAAATCGCTGGCGGCGATGGGGCGCGTGCCCAGAATGCCGCGCGCCAACAAGGTTTGATAAATCGTGAAGGAGGTCGGCAAACCGAGCGCGTTGGAAGTGGCCGTAGCCAGAACAATATTGATGTTGTCCGGGTCGCCCATGCCGCTCAACTCAGTGGTAACGTTCGCTACGGCGTTGTTGACCGTGCCGACGAAGATGCCCGCGCCGCCGCGAATCGCTGTCTTGCCGTTGCCGAACAAATCCCAGGCAAAACCGGCGCGCGGCTGAAAGTCTTTGTACCGCGTCGGCATAAAGAACGGCTCGTCGTGGATTTGGTAACGCAGACCATAATTAAGCGTGAACTTCTGATTCACTCGCCAGGTGTCTTGCGCATAAGCCGCGTAACGATTCGTCCAGGAATGCGCCGCCGGGTCGCCGAAGCCGCCCTGGAACACCGCCGGCAAATTGAAGTTGTAGGCTTGCAGCGCATTGACCGGCACGGCCAGCCGTGCAAACACGCTTTGCCGCAGCGCGACTTGCGACGCAGGCTCATTCGCTCCCGCCGGCGCGCCCAATGCGCCAAGCACCGCCGGCCCGAGCGCCGGATTCAAGCCGATGACACTCGACAAGGGAATGTTCGCGCCGAAGCTGAAGCGCCCGCCGAAGAAGGTTTCGCTGTTGCTGTAAACATCCCAGAAGAACAGCGAGCCGCCGAATTTGAGGGTGTGATTGCCGGCGACCTTCGAGAGGTTGTCGTAAATGTCGTAATGGTTTTCCTTGGTCTTCGATCCCAGGAAGATGTCGCGTCCGAAGAAGCCGAAACCTTCGATATTGATTTCCGGGCCGTTCGGATCGTTCGGAATCACGCTGAAGGTGGTGTGGCTGTATTGCAGTTTCAATTCGTTGAGCAGAGAACTGCTGATCTGATAGTTGTGCGACGCCAGAATGCCGTGATTGAAGGTATCCAGCGCACGCCCGCGCGAAACGGCGGTCAGCGCACCGGCGGCCTGGTTTTGGAAGTTGCTGTCGTTGACGTAAACGCGCAAATAACCATTGCTGCGGTCGCTGAAATTGTGATCCGCGCGCACTGAAAACGCTGTTTGGTATGAATCGAAGGGGAATTGACCGCTGGCATTGGTGAACAGATTGACCGTCCGCGGGTACGCCGCCGCAGTGGTCGTCAACGCGCCGCGCAATGCGCCTGACAACTGGGCCGCTGTCAGCGAGCCGAGCTGCAAACTGCCGAGCGTGTTCAGGTCAGTGAAGATGCTGTTTTGCAGCGCCGTCGGATTGAAGATGTTCGGATCGTTGAGCAGATTGACGAAAGTGGTTTCTTCCTGCGTGAAACGCTCGATGGTGGAAAAGATAAATGTCTTATCCGTTTTGATCGGGCCGCCGATTGAACCGCCGTACTGTTGGCGGTTAAACGAGGATTTGCCTCTAGGATTGAAGTCGAATGGATTGCGCGCGTCAAAGCGTTGGTCGCGGAACAAGCCAAAAGCGCTGCCGTGCCAACTGTTCGAGCCGGATTTGGAAATGATGTTGACCACGCCGCCCGATGCGCCACCGAATTCAGCGCTGAAACTGTTGCGGACGACCTGAAATTCCTGCACGGCTTCCTGACCCAGCGTGTTGACCACGCCGCCCGATGAACCCAACGTTTCGCCGCCGTCCACCGAAACAAGATTGCCGCGTCCGTTGCTGCCGCCGAAAGACAATCCCGATTGCGGCGTTTGCGCCACGCGG
>CAZRXE010001711.1:0-3916 GCA_964603695.1 uncultured Heliomicrobium sp. | reverse complement strand
TATTCGCACGCCGATGGTGCGTTCGACCATTTGAATGTGTCGCAAGCGCCAACTGACGATCAATTCGTCGAATTCCGTCAGCCGTTCGCAAACGTCAATCCAGTCGCGGTTGCCGCGTTCGTCGCCGTAAACCGCGCGGATGGCTTGGGCGCGCGCTTTGTACTTTTTCTCTTCACCGGCGTCTTCATCCAATGGTTGCATGACGCCAAGTGCGGCGAGCGCCTCGAAAAACACGTCGCGCAGCGACGCTTCGCGCAATCGCCGCTGCAAACTGGCCAGCATTTCCGGCGAAGCTTCGTGAAAGCGCAGCATTTTTTCGTCTTTCATGCCGCACAGGAATTCGATTTCGCGAAACTGTTCGGATTGAAATCCGCTGGCGGGCCGGAGTTTGTCGCGGAAAGCCAGGAAATGTGTCGGCAGCATGGTTTCCAGAATCGTGAACTGTTCGACTAGCACGCGCGCTATTTCGGTGCATCGGCGCAACAAGCGCGCAGCTTCGTAAACCTCGTCTCGCGATTCAGGCTGACCGGACGCCGCGCGCAGATTGGCGACCACTGCATCCAGTTCATGCAGCAGTTGTTTGAACCACAGTTCGTAAGTTTGGTGAATGATGATGAAGAGCAATTCGTCGTGATGCGGCGGTGACGATTGCGGCTGTTGCAGGTTGATTAAATCCGGCACGCGCAAATACGCGCCGTAAGTTAATTGTTCCGTGCCAGGCGCGACAGGTGATTGAGCCATAACTCGCATTCCCATTGAATTAGAGTGCAACTGTTGTCGAGCATATCCGCCTGGACGATTGACTCAAGCGACAACCGCTCGACAAACAACGGATGAAGCGACTGAGCTTAATGGAACGACCGGAGTTTCTGCAAAAACGATTTGGATTTGGTCTGACCGGCGTTGGGGAAACGCCGGTCAGGGAAAGGGGCTAAGGCGTGATGGCGACTTTCAGCACGCCGTCGCGCCGTCCGCCGAACAGTTCGTAGGCTTCGTTGATTTGATCTAGCGCAAAATGGTGCGTCAGCAGCGGCGTCAAATCCACACGCCCGCGTCGCACGGTTTCCATCAGCCGGCGCATGCGCTCTTTGCCGCCGGGGCAGAGCGTTGTGATGATGCGATGATCGCCAAGTCCTGCGGCGAAGGCGTCGTAAGGAATTTGCAGTTTGCCGGAATACACGCCCAGGCTGGAAAGCGTGCCGCCGGGGCGCAAGCTGCGCAGGGCTTGTTCAAAGGTCTGCTGCGTGCCGAGCGCCTCAATCGCCACGTCCGCGCCGCCGCCGGTCAGCCGCTTCACTTCGGCGACGATGTCCGCCGCGCGGTAATCCAGCACGACATCAGCGCCCATGTGTTTGGCCATTGCCAGCCGCGTATCGTCGCCATCCACGCTGATGACCAGTGCCGCGCCCATCAGTTTCGCGCCTGCTGTGGCACACAAACCGATTGGGCCTTGCGCCAGCACAACGACGGCGTCGCCGATGCGTATGCCACCAGATTCCGCGCCGCTGAACCCAGTCGAAGCGATGTCGGCCAGTAGGACGACCTGCTCATCGCGGAGTTCGTCCGGAATCTTCGCCAGATTTGCCTGCGCGTCAGGAACCAGCAGGTATTCGGCTTGCGCGCCGTTGATGGTATTGCCGAAACGCCAGCCACCAATGGCTTCATAACCGCTGCCGTGACCGCATTGCGCCTGATGATTAGACAAACAGGCGTGGCATTGCCCGCAAGGCGTGATGGCTCCGACCAGCACGCGGTCGCCGATTTCATAACCGTTCACGCCCGCGCCGAGTTCTTCAATCACGCCGACCGGCTCGTGACCGATGACCAGTCCGGGTTTGACAGGATATTCGCCGCGCACAATATGCACATCGGTGCCGCAAATCGTCGTCAGCGTTACGCGAATGACGGCTTCGCCCGCGCCTGCGCGCGGACGCGGAACTTCTTCCACGCGGATGTTATTGACGCCGCGAAAAACACACGCTTTCATCGTTTTCATTTGCTTCCTTCCTTTCGCCATCGAGTTTCAACGCGCCGCCAAGCCGCGCAGCTTTGCTGCCAGCCACGGCGCAAAAAATAAAAACAACAATCCCAACCCCATCAGCCCGCCGCGCGCCAGGTTGTAATCTTCCAGCAGTCGCGTCCACGAATACTTCAACACAAAGCGCCCCAACCCAAATTCAAAAGCCACCGTCAGCAACGCCCAAAACGCGCCGACCGCCAGCAACTGTCGCTTCTGGGTTGCGCGCAACCAACGCGCGAAGATCAGCGACACCATCAGAATCAAGGTCATGGCCGTGAACACCGAAATCTGTCGTGCGTGAAAATCGCCCAGCAGCGGACGCAGCCACAATTCGCGCACAGTGCCGTGCAGTGATTCCACCAAAATGATGACACCCCAAACGGCCAGGCCTCTGAGCAAAAGATGGGGATTTTCCCGCATAACCACCTCCGGCGAGAGAAGGAGCAAGGTGCGTTCCAGCGGTAAAGAAGAAGTTATTATTTGAGGGAAGGGCGAGGAGTGTTTCCGGTCAGGTCATATTTGAAGATCGTGCCGTTTGCGCCAACCACCCAGCCGCAATCCGGCGCGAGGAAAAACAGCCGCGTCAGCGCGCCGCGCACGTTCAGGGATTCGGTTTGCCAGCTTGCGCCACCGTCCGTGGTGTGCAACAAGATGCCGCGTTCGCCTGCAGCCCAGCCTTCTTTGGGGTTGATAAAGAAAATGTCGTGGAGCGTTTGCGTCGTGGCGGAATCCTGTTTTTGCCAGCGCAGGCCGCCGTTGGTCGTCGCCAGAATGAGGCCGTTGTTGCCTGCCGCCCAGCCGCGATTGGCGTCGGCAAAATGAATTGCGCGTAGCGTTTGATTAGGTTCATAACGCTGCTCGTGCCAGCTTGTGCCGCCGTCCGTTGTGCGCAGCAAGATGCCGCCCGCGCCGGCAATCCAGGCTTGTTTTTCATCCACGGCGGAAACGTCATAAAAAATCCGCATTGCCGAAGCGAACTGCATTTGCCAGGTCGCGCCGCCGTCTTTAGTCATCTGAATCGCGCCGAGTTCGCCCACTGCCCAGCCGACCTGCTTGCCGGCGAAACTCATTCGCAACAGCAACGGGTCGGGATAACCCTCCGGCGGATCGTTTTTTTCTTTGTCGGTTTTTCTGCCGGCTTTGACGGGCGGGCGGCCAAGTTCGCCTGATTGCCAGCGCCCGCCGCGGTCTTCGCTGCGCAGCAGAAAGATGCGTTTGCCAGGCTCGATTTCAGGGCGGCGGTCATAAAGATCGTATTCGCCCAGCAGCAGGCCGCGTTCGGCATCGAAGCGCCAGATATCAAGCAGCGGTTCCTTCCGTTCGTATTCCGGCAATGCCACGCGCGACCATTTTTCGCCGCCGTCTTCCGTCGCCAGCAACACGCCGTTATTGCCCGCTGCCCAGCCGCTTTGACGATCAATGAAATGAACCGCGTTCAACTTGGCCAGCACGCCGCTGGATTGCTGCCGCCAGCCGGAGGGCGTCGCGGACTGTTCGGCTGAACAAAGAAAAGGTAGGACGAACAACGCGAGTGCGGAGAGTGCGGCCAAAACCTGGCTAAGAAATACTTTTTTTTGAAGCATTGCTTTGTTCTCCGCAACATTTTCAGCGAGCGATGACGCGCATCCAGTAACTGAGCGTGACCAGGCTCATCACCTTGTCCACTGTCTTGAACTTGTTGCCGGGAACCAGAACGGTATCGCCGGGCGTCAGGTAAATGTCCTGCGCTTTGCCGCGTTCGACTTCTTTCATATTCACCGGCAAGGTCAGCGTGCCGCCGTCTTTTTGCAGGCGTAGGACGGAGACTTTGCTCAGGTCTGCGAATCGCGTCACGTAACCGGCTTTGGCCAGGGCTTCGGTGACGGACATGCGGCGCGTCATTTCGTAAATGCCGGG
>CAZRXE010001710.1:0-1678 GCA_964603695.1 uncultured Heliomicrobium sp. | reverse complement strand
TCGTTTACATGCCGACGGTCGAACACATCGGCGTTTCGCGCAAAATCGGCACTGACGAAGAACGTCAACGCCTGCGCCGGACGCTTCACCAACTGCGCGCCGAAGCCGGCGCTCCAGGCGGCTTCATCGTCCGCACGGCGGCCAACGGCTGCACCACCGAAGAATTGCGCGAGGACATGAATTATCTGATCCGCACCTGGACGGACATTCGCCGCCGCTCCGAACGCGCCAAGTCTCCGGCCATAGTCCACCGCGACCTGGATTTGGTGCAACGCATCCTGCGCGACCAGATTTCAACCGATTACACCGCCATCCGCGTGGACAACGAATTCGAGTACGAGCGGATCGTTGATTTCGTCAACCGCTTCGCGCCGAAGCTGGTTCACCGCGTCAAGCTTTACACCAAAGACACGCCGATCCTGGAAGCTTACGGCGTGCAGCCCGAAATTGATAAAGCGGTCAAACCGCGCGTCTGGCTGAAATCCGGCGGCTACATCGTCATCAATCAAACCGAGGCATTGGTGGCGATTGACGTCAACACGGGCAAATTCGTCGGCAAGTCGAACCGCCTGGAAGACACCATCACCAAAACCAACATGGAAGCGGCAAAGGAGATCGTCCGTCAGATTCGCCTGCGCGATTTGGGCGGCATCATCGTGCTGGATTTCATTGACATGGAAGAGCGCCGCAACCGCCAAAAAGTCATGCAGGCACTGGAACAGGAAATTCGCAGCGACCGCTCGCCGTCGAAGATTCTGCAATTCAATGATTTCGGTTTGGTGGCAGTGACGCGCAAACGTGTCAAACAATCGCTCGAACGCACGCTTTGCACGCCGTGCAGCTATTGCGGCGGCGGCGGCATGGTCAAGAGTGCACAAACCATCTGCTACGAAATCCTGGCCGAAGCGCGCCGCATCTCGAAAGACGTGGAAGATCACAACGAAGTCATTCTCCGCGTCAATCCGGAAGTCGCTAAAGCCCTGCGCGGCGCTGAGCGTGACGTGCTGGCCGAAATCGAAACCTATCTGGGCGGTCTGGTTTCCATCAAGAGCGATCCAACCGTTCATCAGGAACAATTCGATATTGCGCTGGCGTAGCTTATCGGCAATTGATCGGCAATTAAAAGGCAGCAAAAAAGGCGGCAGTGGCAATTTAGTCACTGCCGCTTTTTTGCTAAAAGGATGTGTCCTTTCAACAAACAGTGAGTGGTAAGAGCCTGGAACCCGCAGCCTCCGTTAATCCGAAAAACGCAACTGCATTCAGAAAAATGGAATAGGATGCGGCGATACTTTCACGCTGTTTTAATAAGTTGTGCAGAATCAGGATGAATAAGTCGTTGTTGTATCGGGCATATTGATTGCCTGCCACGGTATCCTTGAAAAAGAATCATCCTCGTTATTAACAAACAAATAAATTTACAGGAAGTTTCCATTTTGAAGATGCCCCGCTTCCAGACTTGTTTTCATTTCTTAGAAATTGTTTCTCTCGAATGCTTTGTTGTCTAAACCATCTAACTTTAGGAATTCGAGAGCACTGGTAAAGATGCCAAGATGCGCTACGTAAAAGTAGCAAGAATTACTGATGTTCCATAGGAGATCACATTTATGAGTAAGGTAAAGGGATTCACTTCAAGCCTCCTCATCACCCTGTTTCTGTTCGCCGGCACGGCGCTGGCGCA
>CAZRXE010001709.1:0-4636 GCA_964603695.1 uncultured Heliomicrobium sp. | reverse complement strand
TGAAATGTACGTCGGCAATGCGAAGCAGGCCGATTATTACTATCGCAATGCGTTCGGCTTTGACCGCATTGCTTACACAGGTCTCGAAACCGGCAATCGCGAGCAGTGTTCGTATGCCTTGCAGCAGGGCACGTTCCGGCTGTTGCTGACCACGCCTTACACGCCGCTGGATAAATCTGCGCCGCACATTCTGAAGCACGGCGACGGCGTGCGTGACGTGGCGCTGGAAGTGGACGATGCCGATTTCGCTTTTGAAGAAGCCTTGAAGCGCGGCGCGGAGCCTGCCGCCGCGCCCTACACCATCAAAGGCCCGCAAGGTGAAGCGCGGCGCTCGGCGGTGAAAGTTTACGGCGACACGATCCATTCGTTTTTCTCGAAGCGGGATTACAGCGGGCCGTTTATGCCGGACTTTGTCGAATCACGAGCGGCGGGTCGCAATGCGGGTTTGCTGCGGCTGGATCATTACGTGGCCAATGTCGAATACGGCAAGATGAAGTCCTGGGAAGACTGGTACACGCGCGTGTTCGGCCTGGAACGGTTTATGACCTTTGACGACAAGGACATTTCAACAGACTTTACGGCGTTGAACAGCGTGGTGATGGCCAACCAATCGCGCAGCATCAAGTTTCCGATCAACGAACCCGCGCCCGGCAAACGCAAAAGCCAGATCGAAGAGTACAACGACTTTTACCAATCGCCCGGCGTGCAGCACATCGCCTTGCTGACCACGGACATCATCGCGACCATCCGGCAACTGCGCTCGAACGGCGTGGAGTTTCTGGAAGTGCCGGACACATACTACGAAATGCTGCGCGACCGCGTCGGCCCGATTGACGAAGACCTGGCCACGTTGCGCGAATTGAAAATCCTGGTGGATCGCGACGATGAAGGCTATCTGCTGCAACTGTTCACCAAACCTGTCGAAGATCGCCCGACGCTGTTTTTTGAAATCATTCAGCGCAAAGGCGCGCAAGGTTTTGGCAAAGGCAATTTCAAAGCCCTGTTTGAAGCTATCGAACGCGAACAAGCGAGGCGTGGAAATCTGGTTTGAAAAAGGAATAGACAGGATTGACAGGATTCGTAACAGGATGAGCAGGCAGAAATCTGATCCTGTTACATCCTGTAACAATCCTGAAAATCCTGTCTATTGGTTGAGTGATGACAGAGCCGAAATTCATTCCCCTGACAACCTGGCAAGAACATTTGCCGGAAGAGATGGCAGAGCGCGCCGCCACGTTTCGCCGGCAAATGCAGCGGCGGCGCACGGTGCGTTACTTTTCTGATCGTGCCGTGCCGCGCGAAATTATTGAAGATTGCCTGCTCGCTGCCGGAACCGCGCCCAGCGGAGCCAACCTGCAACCCTGGCATTTCGTCGTGGTTAGCGATTCGGCAATCAAACAGCGCATCCGCGTTGAAGCCGAAAAGGAAGAGCACGAGTTTTACAGCAGCCGCGCGCCCAAAGAATGGCTCGACGCGCTTGCGCCGCTCGGCACGGACGAACACAAACCTTTTCTGGAAACCGCGCCTTACCTGATTGTCATCTTCGCGCAAAGTTACGGCCTGCTGCCCGATGGGCGGCGCGTGAAAAACTATTACGTGCAGGAATCGGTCGGCATCGCCACGGGAATGCTGATTACGGCGGTTCACAACGCCGGTCTGGTTTCGCTGACGCACACGCCCAGCCCGATGGGATTTTTGAATGAAATTCTGGGGCGTCCGGCGAATGAAAAACCGTTTCTGATTTTGGTGGTCGGCTATCCGGCGGCAGATGCCGTTGTGCCGGACATTGGCAAAAAGCCTTTGGAAGAGATTGCGACGTTTTTGTGATGAACACACTTCAATACCAGTCCGGTCAATACCAGTCCGGTTTCGGCAATGAATTCGCGACCGAAGCATTGCCCGGCGCGTTGCCCGTCGGGCAGAACTCGCCGCAAAAAGTGGCGTATGGCTTATACGCTGAACAATTGAGCGGCACAGCTTTCACCGCGCCGCGCCATCAAAACAGGCGCTCGTGGCTTTATCGCATTCGCCCGTCGGTGTTGCACAAACCGTTCAAGCAAATTTCAAACCATCTGCTGCGAAGCGCGCCGTTCAACGAATTGCCGCCGACGCCCAATCAATTGCGTTGGGATGCGTTGCCATTGCCAACCGAAGCCACAGATTTTGTGAATGGTTTGACGACCATTGCGGGCAATGACGGCATAGGCATTCACCTTTACGCGGCGAATCGCTCAATGCAGGATCGGTTTTTTTACAACGCCGACGGGGAATTGCTGATCGTGCCGGAACTCGGCGGGCTGCGTTTTCACACCGAATTAGGAATTGTCGAAGTTGCGCCGAAAGAAATCTGCGTTATTCCGCGCGGCCTGAAGTTTCGCGTTGAACTGCTGGATGCACAGGCGCGGGGTTACGTTTGCGAAAATTACGGCGCGCTGTTTCGATTGCCGGAACTGGGGCCGATTGGCGCAAACGGCCTGGCCAATGCGCGCGATTTTCAAACGCCGGTTGCGGCTTATGAAGATCGCGAAGGCGAGTTCAAATTGATTGCTAAATTTGGCGGCAATCTGTGGGCAGCGGAAATCGGCCATTCGCCGCTGGATGTCGTTGCCTGGCATGGCAATTACGCGCCTTACAAATACGACCTGACGCGATTCAACACCATCAACACGGTCAGCTTCGATCATCCTGATCCTTCGATTTTCACTGTGCTGACTTCTCCAACGGACACGGTCGGCACGGCGAACTGTGACTTTGTGATTTTCCCGTCGCGCTGGATGGTGGCCGAACACACCTTCCGCCCGCCGTATTTTCATCGCAACGTGATGAACGAATACATGGGCTTGATCTTCGGCATTTACGACGCGAAAGAGCAGGGCTTCGTGCCGGGCGGCGGCAGCCTGCACAACTGCCTGTCCGCCCACGGCCCGGACGCCGACACATTTGAAAAAGCCGGCAGCGCCGAACTTGCGCCGCAGCGTTACGAAAACACGCTGGCCTTTATGTTTGAATCGCGCGCCGTGCTTTGCCCAACTAAATTCGCAATGGAAACTCCGGCTTTGCAGCGCGATTACTTTGAATGCTGGCAAGGGCTGAAAAAGCACTTCATTCTCCAACACTCATGAAAGCAACGATTCGAGATCTATTGACTCGCCTGATTGATTACGCAGGACTATTTCCACCCGCCGAATTGGATATGCAATCAGCCGTTCGGAATTACGACTCCTATCGAAAAGGCAAGGATTCCAGATGGCTGGGGCGTTTTATCGTGCCGGCGGCAAGGCTGGAGGAATTTGAAAGCGCGGCGGATGGCATCTTGCCGGACGGCGGTTGGGAAGGCGACGACTTTTGGCGGTTGAGCGCGTTGATCGGCGCTGATCTTTCAGCCGACCTGGACAGAATTGCAGGCTTTAACCGCAAGCACGCCACGCTGGATTCAAAGGCCGGCGTTGCAAACATTGATGCGGTTGAACTCAAAGCGATGACGGCATCCGAAATCGAGCGCGCCAAAAAACTGTTGCCGGAAAAAACGGAAGCTTACTTCGAAATCCCAATCCACGAAGACCCGACCGAACTGATCCGAGCCATCGGCGCAGTAGAAGCTTTTGCCAAAGTCCGCACAGGCGGCGTGACGGCAGAAGCGTTTCCTTCAGCGGAAAATCTGGCGCGCTTTTTGGCCTTTTGCGCCGAAGAAGATGTTGCGTTCAAAGCAACCGCCGGGCTGCATCATCCGTTGCGTTCGGAGAACCGGCTGACCTACAAAGCGGACAGTGAGTCGGCGTGGATGCACGGATTTTTGAATGTGTTTCTGGCCGCCGGTTTTGCGCAAAACGGCTTGGACGCGGCGCAACTGGCGGAACTGCTGGAAGAGACTTCGCTTGATGCGTTTCGGTTTGAAGCGGATTCCGTCTTCTGGCGAGACGAGATGCTGGTCATTGCGCACGTGCGCAACACGCGGAATCTGTTTGCCTTGTCCTTCGGTTCCTGTTCGTTCACGGAACCGATTGAAGACTTACAACAACTACACCTGCTCTAACTTCCCCAAATGATTATTTTGCTCAATGGTTCAATCAACGCCGGAAAGACCACGGTATCCAAACGGCTCTGCGAATTGCTGCCGCGCGCGGCGCATGTCGAAGTGGACAGCTTGCGCGATTTCATCGGTTGGATGCCGCTGGAAGAAAGCATTCCGATCAATATCGAAACCGCCATCGCCGTCACCAAAGTTTTTGCCCGGCACGGGCTGAACGTGGTGTTCAGTTACCCGCTGCGCCCGGAAGATTACGAAGTGATTTTGCGCGAATTCGCCGAACTGCAAACGCCTGTGCATTGCGTGACGCTGCGGCCCCGGCTGGAAGTGTCGCTGACCAATCGCGGCACGCGGCACTTGACGGATTGGGAACGCAGCCGCATCGAATACCATTACGAAACCCGGCTGAACGATCCCGCCGCCGGCATCATCATTGATAATTCAGCGCAATCGCCGGATGAAACCGCCCGTGAAATTTTGCGCTATGCACAACGGGAATTGTTATGAGCACAATCATCAACGAAACGCACGATCCGAATTTGCGAAGCTGGGTGGAATCCGCGAATGATTCCAACACGGACTTTCCGATTCAGAATCTGCCGTTTGGCG
>CAZRXE010001708.1:0-3613 GCA_964603695.1 uncultured Heliomicrobium sp. | reverse complement strand
GCGCGCCGATCTGGATCGCGTTTCAACCGAACATCCGGTGTTCATCATTCATATTTCCGGGCATCTGGGCGCGGCCAACAGTTTGGCGCTGGCCAGGGCCGGACTGACCAAAGATTCGCCGCAACCGAAAGGCGGTGTCTATCGCCGCGCAGCCGACGGAGAGTTGACAGGCGTCATTGAAGAGCATCTGCAACCCTTTCTGCCCTTCATTTTGAATTACACACCGGCGCAAATGATGGCCGCATTGAAATGGAACGCGAATGAATACCTCAGCCGTGGCGTCACCACTTCAGTCATCGCCAACGGCGGCAAAGCGCAGTTTCAATTGTTGCAAGCCGCCATGGCTCAAGGAGTCTTGCCGCTGCGAATCATCACCATGGATTCGCGCGAATCCGAAACCGTTCCCACAGCCGCCGAAGCTGGCGGAATAGTGTCCGGCTTCGGCAACGACCGCTTGAAATTGGGCGCGATCAAGATCGTCGGCGATGGTTCGATTCAGGGTTACACGGGTTATTTGAGCCAACCGTATCACACGCCCTTTGAAGGCGACGCGAATTACCGGGCTTATCCGCGCATCAAACGCGAAGAATTGGCGGCGATGGTGAAACAACTGCACCGCGCGGGTTATCAGATTGCGATTCACGGCAACGGCGATGCTGAAATTGACGACATCCTGTTCGCCTTTCGCGAAGCGCAAAAAGAATTCCTGCGCGCCGATACCCGCCACCGCATAGAACATTGCCAAATGGCTCGCGAAGACCAGTTGGATGCGATGAAGGAACTCGGCATCACGCCGTCGTTTTTCGTTTCTCACACCTATTTTTGGGGAGACCGTCACCGAGACATTTTCATGGGGACGGAGCGGGCAATGCGCATCAGTCCATTGCGTTCGGCATTGAATCGCGGGCTGAAAATGACGATTCATTGCGACACGCCGGTCACGCCGATCAATCCGTTATTGGCCGTGTGGGCGGCGGTCAATCGCGTCAGCACCAGCGGCAAAGTCATCGGCGAAGCACAACGCGTGACCGCGCTCGAAGCCTTGCGAATGGTGACGATTGACGCGGCCTGGCAAAACTTCGAAGAGAAAACCAAAGGCTCGATTGAAACAGCCAAACTCGCCGATTTCGTCATCCTGGCCGACAACCCTTTGACCGTCGCGCCAACCAGCATCAAAGACATCGCGATTCTGGAAACAATCGTCGGCGGGCGCTCTGTTTCTCTGGCGCGGCAACGATAAGATGGCTTTAGTAACAGCGCGAAAACGAACCAGCCACAGAGTCCACGGAGAACACAGAGCCAAACACTGGATTGGCTCTGTGTTCTCCGTGCCTCTGTGGCTGAATTGGCGCTTTTGTTTCCGCGCCATCCCTTAGTGGCAGATTTTGTCTGCGGATTATTTGACGGGGCGTTGCAGAATTTCCGCCAGCGCCTGCATACGATTTCCGTCCACGGCGTTTTGGGCCTTGGAGGCGCTTTCTTTCAGCGACCGCGCGAAGCTTTGGAGTTTGGCGCGACCTTTTGCCAAACCTGAACTCTCGGCGGTTTGAATGGCGTCTCGCAGGGCTGTGATTTGATCGGCGGGCATGGCTTGCGAACGTTCCAATTGATCCAGATAGGCTTTGGCGACGACCAGTTTGTTCGGCCAGACAATGCGCTGCTGGTTTTGCACGTTCAGTTCAGTCACGCGCACTGTTTTCGCGGCGTCAATTTCATTCTGGGTCAGCAATTCGCTGGGGGTGAGTTCCAGAATGTCCAGTCCGCGCGCGATTTCGGCGGAGTAGATGTGGCCGTTATACCAGTAAGCAGACCAGGAACCGCCCAGCACCAGCATCTTTGGATCAATCGGCCCGCGGTCGAAATAGGCTATTTCCTTTGGATGTTTCGTGTCGGTGAAATCCATCAGCGAAATGCCGCCCTGATACCAGGCTTGCACCTTGATGTCTCGACCGGGAACCGGAACGAGCGAGCCGTTGTGCGCGACGCAGTTTTCGGTGTTGCCCTGCGCCGCAGGCATTTTGTAATAACCGGAGAACGTCAGTTTGTTGTCTTTCAAGCTAAACAAAGCGTTCGCTCCCCAGACGTTCGGGTCGTTGGGACGGCAACGCGCGCCCATTCCGCCGCCCCATTCATCCGTGAACACGACTTTTGAACCGTCATTGGAAAACGACGCCGAGTGCCAGTAGGCGTAATTCGGATCGTTGACCGCGTCCAGTCGTTTTGGGTTCGCGGGGTCTTTGATGTCCAGCAGGATTCCGTTGCCGGAGCAAGCGCCTGCGGCCAATCCCTTTTCCGAATAGACGGTGATGTCGTGGCATTGATCGCTGAAGGCGGGTTTGCCCACGCCGTGCGTAGCGCCGCTGCTCAAGGCGTTGAGTACGCCTGTGCGAGCGTCCATGAACACGCGCGGACTGGCGATGACTTTGGCGGTTTGCGGCGCGGCCACCGGAACTTTGATGACTTCGATGCGAAACAGCGAGGTGTTAGGGTCTTTGTCCGGCCCTTCGGCGGAACATCCCGGCAGCTCTTCGCTCTGGCGGACGAATGAGGTTCCGGAGACGTAGATATAAACGTTGTTCTTGTCTTTCGGATCAACGACCAGCGTGTGCGTGTGCGAACCGCGACAGGTTTGCACGGCGGCGACCTGTTTGGGATTTCGGATGTCCGTGATGTCGAAAATCCTGACGCCGCGAAAACGTTCTTTGCTCGGCGCGGGCAGCGGCTGTCCCTGTGCCTCACCGGCAGCGGGCGGAGGCGCGGGCGGAAATCCCTGTATGCCGCAATCCAACCGACCGTTGGGCATTTCGACGGACATAAACATCAGGTTTTTGTAGACCGACACATCGCCTTGTCCGCCGGGACAAACCATCGAAGTGACCAATTTGGCTTTCGTGGGATCGGCAATGTCATAAATATTGACGCCGTAAAAATTGCCCATAAACAGGTATTTGCCCTTGAACGCCAGGTCGGAGTTGGCAAAAGCCAGTTGCGCCATCACCAATTTGAAAGGCTTTGGAATCATTGGGCTATCAGGTACGCCTATCGAGCCAAGTGTCTTTTTCACTTTGGGATCGTCGGCGTCCTCGGTACCGAGTTGGAAAGCGTCAGGTTTTTTGAGCAACTGAATATGTCGCAATCCCTTCGCGACTTCTCCGGCGTCGAACAACCCGGGCTTCAGATTGAATCGCGGGTCGGCGGCATCCGAACCAGTCATGCCGGCGGGCAGCGGCGGCGCTTTTTCAACGCCAGGCATCTCCTGTTCTTCTTTTTTCTGGTCGGCTGGCTTGCTTGATTCCTGCGCCGGAGGCGTTTGCGCTTGCAGTTTGCCGGTCAAACACAGTCCTAAAAGAATGGCGGCGGCAAAAAGACGGAAGGTCGTGGTCGGTATTTGATTCATCGTTTCTCCTTTGAAGGTATTTTCTCCAGCATGGCTTGCATCACGCGGATTTCGGCGCGCTGGCCGCTATCTACATCGGTGGCGAAGTTGAACAATTCAGCTTCCTGTCCTGCGCCTGCGGTGTTGTGCAAATCCTTGACCATATCCAACGCGCCGCCGTGATGCTGAATCATCCCTGCCAAAAACAACCGGTCAAATTCGTCGCCTTTTGCGTTT
>CAZRXE010001707.1:0-1588 GCA_964603695.1 uncultured Heliomicrobium sp. | reverse complement strand
CGTGCTGGCCGCCTTTGATCTGGGTTTTGTCGTCTTGCACGAACTGGCGCATGCCGCGCTGGATTTGCACGATTCAACGGATGAAACCGGCGGGCCGGGCGAATGCGAAAACTACATCAATCGCATTCGCGGCGAACTCGGATTGCCCGAACGACAGAACTACGTCGCGCGCACTTTCATCAACCGGAACTTCCCGACAGGCAAACCTACGCAGCAAGCGGAATTGCTTTTCGCACACAAAGGCACTGAGGAAAGCCGGGCGAAACCGCAAATCCTGAATTTGACCTGGGAGGCGGAAAACGTGGGTGTCGTCAAGGAAGGGTACGTGAAGTCGCTGTCTGCTACTGCCAAAGCGCCGACACCGCAAGCGAAATCGCCCGCTGTTGTCGCGCCTTAACGTCGTCGCGCATACAACCGCATCACATCGCCGAAATTCAGCCGTAGCGTCCGGTCGTCCAGATTCAAGCTGTGGCTGACGGCGGCGAGCGAGCGCGCCGCCACAGGCGAATATCGCCCCACACGGCTGATGAATAAACGGGCGCTCATCGCTTTGCCGACGCTGCGAAGTTCTCGAACTTCAAACCCGCTCTCTTCGCACATTCGCGCGAGCGTCGCCGGCGTGAAAAAGAAAATGTGGTCGGGAATGAATTGCCGCCAGCGCGCGCCCAGCAAGCGGAACCAGAAAGTTTCAATATTCGGGGTTTCCACCGCCAGCCAGCCGCCGGGCGCAATGACGCGATGAAGCTCGCGCAGTTCGGCGCGCGGGCTGGGGAAATGTTCGATGACGTGATAGAGCGCGGCCACGTCGAAATGCGCATCGGGAAACCGCGCGTCGGCCAATGTACCGTGGCTGCAATTCAATCCGCGCGCAACGGCAACGCGGCTGCCGGCTTCATCTGCTTCGACACCGAACGCGGCAAATGCCGATTGCGCCGCCGCCAGCATTTCGCCGGTCGAACAACCGACTTCCAGCAGCTTGCCTTTGGCCACAAAGCGCCGCAAATCATTCAATCGCTCGCCCGCCATCAATTCGCGCCAGGGCTGTTCGCTTTGCTCCACCGCCGGTTCGACCAGGGCCAGTTCGCGCGCGCGTTCGGACAAACGAACCATTTCGGCGGCAATCCGGTGACTGTCCGCGTGGCCGTTGTTTTGCGTGTCTGGCCGAGTCGCGTTCTTTTCGGGCAGCACGACATAAAACAGTCCGCAGCATCGGCAACGAACCAGCGGGCCGTCCAGGCGATGCGTGGTCAGGACAAAATCGGCGTCGGCTGCGCCGCATAAATCACAAGATGTGAGATTTGGGATTTGAGATTTGTGGTTCAACTGAATTCCAGACTGCTTCAAACACGCGATTCAAAACTTTCCCGGTAAAGCTCCAGCGTCTTTTCCGCCGCCGCGCGCCAGGTGAATTTCGCCGCCTGCGCGATTCCCTGCTCTCGCAAACGCGCGCGCAGCGGCTGCTCGCTAACGATTCGCAACAGCGCGCCGGCGAGCGCCTGTTCATCGTTGGGATCAATCAGCAATGCCGCTTCGCCTGCGACTTCTGGCAGGCTTGAAACATTGCTGGTGACGACGGGCGTCCCGCAAG
>CAZRXE010001706.1:0-5016 GCA_964603695.1 uncultured Heliomicrobium sp. | reverse complement strand
TTTCGATCCCGTGATCGGAGTAACGCCAGAATTCGGCGACACCAAGCTTGGCGTAAATATCGAATTTGCTGTGGGACGGATGTGTAATATCAACTTCAATCACCAAATCAGGAGGAGGATCGTGGCGAAGATCATAGCTGTCTTTGCCAATCATCTGGTCAACATTCCGTAGAAAGAAACACGTATCCGGCTCAGCTCCCTTTCGCAAGTGTTTCAATTTCAACGTGAGCGATCCGGCGGGAATCAGTTCTCGTCCGCTCTCCTCCGCCAAAATATCCACCATTCTGGCCAGTAATTCCTTGCAACGTTCGTGTCCAAAACCGACGCTCATAATCTCCAAGGTTCCTTCATCGTAGTAAACCCGTTTTCCCGGACGTCCTTCCAACTCTTCGAGCAAACTCTCGTACTCTTCCCATTCCACGTCGTAAAACGTCGCCCACTTATCAGGTCCGAGCGCGAAAACGGCTTTCAGGATTTCAGGCACACGGGAAACCGTTGCTATTTGAAGACTCATTTTTCCTCCTGAAGTTCTATGCCAATCCTTTTCGCTTGCGTAAAAACCATTCGGCGCTGGCCAGTCCGATCAGCAGCATGAAGTTGATCGGCATGTCCCACAGGTCCTTGCTGACACGCTCGGAGTTTTTGCCTTCGAGCATGGTGATTTCGTCGAGCAGGTTGTTGGCCTTGGCCAGTTCAAAGTATTTGCCGCCGGTTTCGGTGGCGACACGCTTGAGCAGTTCGACGTTTTGCGCGGCGTCGTGGAATTCGCGCGAACGTTCGGTCACGAAAAAGCTGGAGGTCGCCGCGCCCAGTGTTTCGTTGCCGCGTTTGGCCGTCATTTCCACTTTGTACAGGCCGGTTTCGTCAGCGGCCAGTTCGCTGCGGTAATCGCTGGACGCTTCAGTTTGACCATTGGCCGAACTGTTGAAGTTGATCTTCAGCGGCAATTCCACCGTCGCACCGGAAGGTTTGGTGACGATGGCGGTGACTTGTGCGTCGCGGATGGCTTCAAATTTCTTGTCGTTGATCTCACTGCGCACGCTGATGGTGTCGCCGGGCACGTAAACGTCGCGTTCGGAAGCGACTTCAAATTGGCGCGGCGTAGTGCTGACCAGGTAACGCAGCAATTGCCGCCAGAAAGTTTCGTGGTAGTTGTTTTGCGAAGAGACTTCCATACGCCAGCGCCAGGAATCGTTAGTTGTGAAGGCCAGCGAACGTCCGCGCCCGTAACGCTGTTCGACCAGCAGCGGCAGATTGCGTGTTTTGTCGTTGACGCCGCGCGCTTCCAGGATAATCGTCGCGCCGGGTTTGGTTCCGGTCAGGATTTCGGGAATGGAGATGGCGGGCAATTCGTCCCAGATTTTCGCGCTTTGGTTGCGGTCTTCGTTCAGGCGCGTGACAGGATGCGTGCGGCCTCGCGTGGTCAACGCGGCTTTGAAATTTTGCACGATCAGCGTTTCGGTTTCCTCGACTTGATCGTTGAGTACGACGGGCAGCAAATCGGCGATAGGCGTTTGCGCATACTTGCCCGCGTCGAAGGCTTTCGATCCGGCAATGGCCATCACGCCGCCGCCGCGCCGGGCGGCGAACTGTTCAATGCTTTTCAGCCGGTCATAGCTGAAAAAGTTCGCTTCGACGCTGCCCAGAATGATGCCTTGATAAGTAAACAACTCTTCGACCGTGGCCGGAAATCCGTCGGTCAATTCGCTGCCGGATTCGACGCCCTGCCGGTAAAACTTGCCGTCGGCGGAACGTAGCACGGAAACCAGCGTCAGATTCTTTTCGGTCTTGGCCGTCGCGGCTTTGCGCATAAAGCCGTATTCCCAACGCGGTTCGCCGTCCAGGTAAAGAATCTTCGGCTTCTCGTCGGTGACTTCAATCAGCGTATCAATCGCGTTGTTTTCCAGCGTGGTTTCGCCATCAAGCGGTTTGACTTCAAAGGTGTAGCGGTGATTGCCCGCAGATGACGGCGAAAATTCAATCGTCACGCTTTGCGCTTCGCCGCCGCGCACGTCGAAGGCTTGCGTCTTGAGCGCCTTGCCGTCTTCGCTGACGGCAAGTGAAACTTTGGTGTTGCCGTAACCGCTCAATCGCACCAGCGTTTCGGCGATGATGGCCGAACCGACCAGCACGCGGCGCGGCGTGGTAACGCGAACCGTTTCAGCGTCTTTGAACCGCGACGGATTGCCGACGCCGATGGTGAAAACCGGAATATTGCGCGCACGCAGTTCGCGCAGTTCGCCGCTTAAGTCTTTGGGTGTGTTCGCGCCGCCGTCGCTGACCAAAACGATGGCCGACAGCGGCGAGCCGGTGGATTCTTTGACGGCTTCGCGCAAGGCCGTGACCACGTCGGTGGAAACACCGTCGGCTTTCAGTTCATTTATGTCTTTGATTTTGGCGGCGGTGTTTGAGAAGCGGTAAAGACCGACGCGGAATTTGTCATTGAGGTTTTTAGTAAACGCGTTGCCGGAACTGAGCAACTCTTTGGTTGCGTCCAGTCGGCTGCGGCTGTTTTCGTCGGCCAGCGTCATGCTGCGCGAATTGTCGGCCAGCAAGGCGACGCTGGTGCTTTTGGGAATGATGGAAGGAACGACCACCACGGGCCGCATCAGCATCAGGAAAATCAGCGCCAGCAATCCGGCGCGCAAGGCGATCAAGCCCCATTTGCTGCGCGAATTGAGCCGGTATCCCGGACGAATGTAGAGGAAGTAGATGAGTCCACCCGCCGCCAGCGCCAGAAGAATCAGGATCAACCACGAAGGCCGTCCGGCAAAGCCGAAATCGCCTTTGGCAAACGTCGCCCACTTATGCTTGAAGAAGAACTGCACAAAATTATCCATCTGCTGTGACTCCGCATATAAAATTGCTCCGGGTGGAACCTGCTCTATTGGAACGCGCGATGTTGTGTGTGGCGTCGGATTATAAACAACCATTTGCGGCTGCGTAAAACTATTTGCCTTTCGCCATTATGAAATGCTGGAATTGCCCGCCGCCATTCCAGGCGCCCAGGACTGCAATCAAACCTTTTTGAAGGAGAACCACACCGATGACCACTCGTGAGGCCGCGCTTATTTCCGCCCCAAACTCTTTGCGCTTCCGATTGCTGGGCGTTCTGCCCTTGCTGTTTTTTCTGGCCCGCGTAATCGAATATGTCTTCAAAGCCAAAACGCCGGAACAGATTTTATGGAGTTGCCACGTTTCCAACCTGATGCTGGCCATCGGAATTCTCTGCTATTTTCCGTGGCTGATTCGCATCGCCGCCTTTTGGCAAATTCTGGGATTGCCGCCCTGGGCTATTGACATGGTTGTCAGCAAATTGGTCACGCCGGTTTCGGTCTTTTCTCACCTGGGCGGTGTGATCGTGGCCTTTCTGGCGCTATGGGTGGTGCGCGCCAAACGCGGAAGTTGGCTGCCTTCGCTGCTCTACTTCATCGTGTTGCAACAAATCACCCGGCTGTTGACCGTGCCGGGACCTTACACCAACGTCAATGTCGCGCACTTCGCTTATGGCGGGATGAAAAATTGGTTCGGCAATTATTGGACGTACTGGCTGGCCAATACGGCGGCAACGGCCCTGACGTTGTGGATTCTGGATTGGGGATTCGCCAAACTGTTTCCGCCGTCCGACAAACAATAAACGCCATCCGGCATGGCCATCGCGCGAAGGAGGTTTAAGCACTGTGAAAGTATTCGTCTTGTTCGTTTGGCTTTTGATCGGCGGAATCGTTGCCGCAGCGCAACCGTCCGTCTCCATTCAATTTTTTCTGCCGGGCGGAAGCCTGCCGGCGCAAAAGCTGCGGTTTACGCTGGCGTTGCCGGATCGGCGCACTGAAATCCTGTTCACCGACACCACCGGAAGATTTTCTTTTCCCAAGGATCTGCTGGACGAAGGCGAGTACCGCTTGGTGGTTGAAAGCGACAAGCGCACGCACGGAGGCGTGATGTTTCGCTTTCGGCTCTCCCGAACTTTCGCCGGTTTTTTGCCTATTTTCCTGCAACCCTTGAATGTCGAAGATCCGCCCAAAGCCGCTGCCGGAATCAAAAAGAGCGTGTCCGATTACGACGCCAAAGCCTCGCCGGAAGCGCAAGCCGCTTACCGGCAGGCGATGAAATATGCCGCCGAGGGAAAAAATGATGAAGCCATCAGCGAATTCACGCGAGCGTTGACAGGCTCGCCGCAATACCTGAGTGCGCTGAATGAACTGGGATTGTTTTATTTGAAACAGAACCGCTTGAGCGAAGCGGCAAGCGCGTTTACGCAAGCCGCCAGTCTGAATTCCAACTTTCACTCGCCGCTGTTGAACCTGGCACAGCTTTCCCTGCGCCGGCAGGACTTCAATGAAGCGGTCAAGCGTTTCGATCAATTGCTGACGGAGCATCCCACGCTGTCGGCAGCGCGCATCGCTTATGCCGACGCGCTCAGCGCGACGCAACAATGGGATGAAGCCGAAACACAACTGCGCGAGGCGCTCAAAAGCCCTACATTGGGCGGCGCTGACCGCGCCATCGCCCACCTGAAACTCGGCGGGAAGTTGAACCGTGACGAACGCTATCAATCCGCAGCGGCGGAATTTGAAAAAGCCGTTACGCTCAGTCCCGAATCGGCCGCCGCACGGCTGTTCTGGGGAGCAGCCTTGATGCAGTTGGATAAATTCCCTGACGCCGAGCGCGAACTGCTAAAGGCTTACCAACTCGGCGGCAAAAACGTCGCCTCCGCGCAATTGCTGCTCGGACAGCTTTACCAGAAGCAGCAAAAATCCGAACTCGCCATCAAGGCGTTCGAGCGGTTTCTTTCCGATGCGCCGATGGCCTCGAACGCCGCGCAGGTGCGCCAGACGGTGGAGGAATTAAAAACCGCTTTGAAAAAGTGATTTCAGGCCAGATACGGGATGGTCATCGGCCCTTCCGGCAAGACTGCAATCGGCGCGTCTTTGCCGATGCGGTTCAATTCCTCAGCGATAAATGTCTGAATATCCTCGACCGGTTCCAGATGCGCGCGGCGAACGTCCGCCGCCG
>CAZRXE010001705.1:0-8709 GCA_964603695.1 uncultured Heliomicrobium sp. | reverse complement strand
GGGTTTGGTCGCGTAACTAACCACGCCGCCGCCCGCGCGACCGTATTCAGCGGAAATCGCTCCGCTCAGCACTTTGAACTCCTGCACCGAACGCGCCGGCGGCGTTGCGCCCACGCCGTTGAAATCGCCTATGGTATTGGCCACGCCGTCTACCAGCACGTCGTTGGTCGAAGAGCGTCCGCCGTTGACCGAAAAATTGGAATCGAAAAAGCTGCGATTGCCGATCAAGCCAATCGCCGAAGGATTGCCCGGATTGCCCGAAGCCACGCCCGCCGTGATTTGCACCAATTGCATGACGTTCTGGTCAATCATCGGCAAATCTTCGATCAACTTCTGCTCGACGCCTTGATCCAGCGAAGATTGTTCGGTCTGCAACAGCACGGACGCTGAAGAAACTTCAATCACTTGTTCGGTCGAACCGATGGTCAGCGGCAAATTCACGTTGGCCGTTTGACCGATTTCCAGCCTGACGCCTTTTTTGGTCAGCTTTTGAAAGCCGCCGGCTTCGACGCTGATGTCGTAAGTGCTGGGCTGTAAACCGGGCGCGACGTAAACGCCTTCGCCGTTGCTGGTGACTGAAACGGCAATGCCGGTTTGCGGATTGGTGATGGTGACTTTCGCGCCGGCCACCACAGCGCCTTGCGGATCGGTCACCGTGCCGGTCAGCGTGCCTGTGGTGCTTTGCGCCAGCGCCCAGCCGGCGCTTAGCGTGAGGAGCGCAAGGCTCAAAACGAGATGACGTAGTTTCATGGTTTTCTCCGAGTGATTGTGGCTTTTATCTTCTTTTCAGTTGAATAGTTGCTTGATATCTGTCGCCGCGATAAACCGAACGCACGGCTTCAATGATGGAATCGTCGGTCGCGAACACAGTGCGAGTGACGACCAGCACCGGCGAACGCGGCTTGATCGAAAGCTGTCGGGCTTCTTCCGCCGTGGCGCAAGCGGCTTCCAGAACTTCATCGGCGTGGCCCAGCCGCACGCCGTAACTTTGCTCCAAAATCTGATACAGCGAGCCGCGTTCGACATCCGCCCGCTTTAGTTCCGGGCAGCGTCGGGCAGGCAGCAAACAGGTTTCGATGGCCATCGGCACGCGGTCGGCCAATCTCAGCCGGACGATTTCAAACGCTTCTTCGCCATCTTCCAGGCAGAGTTTTTCCGCTGCCGCCGGTTCCGGCTGGAAGCGCCGAAAGGACAAAACTTTTGAACCGGCGGCCAGTCCGCGCCGCCGCATGTCTTCCGTGAAGCCGAGCAATTGCCGCGTGTGGACAGTCATTTTCTGTTCGGCGACAAAAGTTCCGCGCCCGCGTTCGGTGTAAATCAATCCTTCCTCGCGCAGCGCGTGCAGCGCCTGGCGCGCAGTCATCCGGCTGACTTTCAGCTTTTCCGAAAGCTCGCGTTCGGAAATGGCCTGCCCCGGCGCGAGTTCTCCGCCTTCGATCTGCGTTCGCAAAGCCTGTTCGATTTGATGGTAAAGCGGCGTAAAACTGCTTTTGTCCAGCCTCACGCCATTGGTTGCGACCATAAACGCCCGCCTTTTCGTTGTCTTGAATTTTCCCAGCTTGATTTTTCGACGCCGCGTGAAGACTTCCTGGCGGCTTATAGCAGTTTTCAGGTGCGTGCGGCCTGCACATCAGGTTCAGAACCTGTCTCACCCAATCAAGAAGTTGCATACACCTGCAAATCGCTATAATTGTCTAGTGGTCTAGTCCACTGGTTCGGCGGACGGGTTATAGCGCCACTCGCCAAGCGGCGTCAAGCGTCAGCGGACGTCAATAAAAAATCGTTTGAGCGTGGCCGGGTGGATTCCAAGCCAGAAGCCGAGGCGGAGCAGATACATCAACAAAACCGTACGCCAGATGCCGTGCGTCAGCCAGCGGCGTGGAGAGATTTCCACCTTCCCTTCCAGCACGGCGACGCGCCCGCGCCGTTTCATTTCGTTGAACAGCGCAATGTCTTCCATCAGCGGCAGGATTTTGTAACCGCCGATTTCGTCAAAGGCGCGGCGATGAATGAAGATGGCTTGATCGCCCGTGGCCGTGCGAAACAGCCGCGTGCGGAAATTGATGCCGCGCGCCACCAGATGCAGCGAGGCCGGAACCACTTCGGGAAAACGAATCTGAAAACATCCACCGAGAATCTTATCGTCTTTCAGCGCGTGGCGAATGGCCGACAAAGCGTCCGGCGGCAGGGTCGCGTCGGCGTGCAAAAACAGCAGCGTTTCGCCCGTGGCCACCTGCGCGCCTTGATTCATTTGCAGGCCGCGATTGGCTTTATCGCAATTCACCACGCGAACGGCCGCGAATCCGGCAGAGATTTCCCCCGTGCGGTCGCGGCTACCGCCGTCGGCGACGATGATTTCGATGTCGCATTCGCTTGCCAGCGCGGTCAACGTCGCGGCGATTTGGGTTTCTTCGTTCAGCACCGGCAAGATGACACTGATGAGTTGTGATTGAATCAAGGCAGCCTCTTGAAACTTGAAGGATTGCGGCTCGTCGCGTCCGGCGAATATAATCCGCGAGCTTTTCTGCGGTTGTGAGAAAGAAGTCGTCAGAACTTCCCCTTTCGTCCTCAACATAAATGAACAACGCTGTTTTTTACAGGAGCTAGCTGGATGAGAAAATTCGTCATCTCGCGGTTGAGACAATACCGCACGTTCGATTCGCCGCCGCGCCCACGCAGGCGCTGGCTGCAAACCTTTAGCGCGATGCTGCAAGCGGCGCTGCTGGAACCGCGCCACATCGAAATTACGCATCAACGCATCGTCATTCCCAAACTGCCGCGCGAATTTCACGGCTTCCGCATCACGCAGCTTTCAGACATTCATCACAGCCCGTTTTTGAGCGAGGCCGAAATCGCATCGGCGGTGCGCCAGGCCAACGAATTGCGCGCCGACCTGATTGCGCTGACCGGCGATTATGTTTCGCATTCGCCGGATTACATCGCCGGATGCGCCCGCGCGCTGGGTCAATTGCGCGCGCCGCTGGGCGTTTTCGCCGTGCTGGGAAATCACGATCATTGGACGGACGGCCCGGCAGTGACGACGGCGTTTACAGGCCAAAACATTCGCGTACTGGACAACGAAAACCTTCACATTGAACGCGACGGCGCGTGTCTGCGGCTGGTCGGCATTGATGACCTGACCGTTGGGCGCGATGACTTGCAAAAGGCGCTGGCCGACACCGCGCCGGAAGAAACGCGCGTGCTGCTGTCGCATAATCCGCGCATCATTCGCGAAGCGGCGCGCGCGGGCATTGATCTGGTGTTGTCCGGCCACACGCACGGCGGACAAATCAACTGGCGTTTGCTGACCGGTCGCGAAGACCGCCAAGTCCGCCGCTGGCTGCAACGGCCCAGCCGCCGATTTATGCGCGGCCACACGCAACTGGGCGGCACGCAACTTTACGTCAATCGCGGGCTGGGCACGGTGGTCGTGCCGCTGCGTTACGGCTGCCCGCCGGAAATCACTCTGCTGGAATTGGTGAAGGCATAAACTATGTCCGAATGGAAAAACAAAACGGCGCTCATCACCGGCGCGTCTTACGGCATCGGCGAAGCCTTCGCACGCCGTCTGGCCGCAGATGGCGCGAACCTGATTCTGACCGCCCGCTCGGTCAACCGGCTGGAAACGCTGGCCGCCGAACTGCGCACGCAACACAACGTCAAAGTCACCGTCGTCGAGGCCGATTTGGCGCAACCTGCCGCGCCGCAACTGCTATTCGACCAAACCGAAGCCGCTGGTCTGCCGGTAGATTTGTTAATCAACAACGCCGGCTTCGGCCTGGTGGGAGATTTCGACCGGCTGCCGCTCGACAGGCAATTAGAAATGATTCAGGTCAATTCGACGGCGCTGGTGGCGCTGACGCATTTGTTTTTGCAACCGATGTTGCGACGCCGCGCGGGCGCAATTTTGAATCTGGCTTCGACCGCGTCGTTTCAAGGCGTGCCGTATTTCGCCGTTTACGCCGCGACCAAGTCTTTTATCATGATTTTCAGCGAGGGTTTGTGGGCAGAATGCCAACCGCTAGGCGTGCGCGTGGCGGCGCTTTGCCCCGGGCCGACGGAAAGTCATTTCCAGGTCGTGGCCGGAACCGAAAACCTCAACCGCCCTGTGAAAATGCAAACGGCGGCGGAAGTCGTCGAAGTCGGATTGAAGGCATTGGAAGAAAAACGCGCCGTGGCGGTTTCGGGCTTCAACAACCGCGCGATGGTGTTTCTGGAACGCTTCGTGCCGCGCAGTTTCACCAATCGTTTGGCCGCCAAACTTTATCGTCCATTTTCAACGCGCCCAACGGTTCAAGAAGTTGCCCAATAAGGAGTTGCCTCAACGTATGTTCAAAAGAAAACTGACCCTTTCGTTTTTGATCGTTTCATTGTTCGTGGGACAGGCCTGCCGTGGCGGAGGATCATTACAAGCGCCCGCCGGATCGAAATCCCAACCGCAGTTCAAACCCGGCTTCAATTTGTTCAGCCCGCAACAGGACATACAGATGGGCCAGCAATCAGCGGAACAAATCATGCGCGAAACGCCTATGCTGAACGATCCGCAAATCGGCGGCTACATCAGCCAACTCGGCGCGAAGCTTGCGGCCAAAGCCGCCGGCGAACGCTTTCCTTATAGCTTCCGCGTGGTGGCGACAAAGGAAATCAACGCCTTTGCCTTGCCGGGCGGATTCCTGTTCGTCAACGCCGGAACCATCGCCGCTGCGCGCAACGAAGGCGAACTGGCCGGCGTGATGGCGCACGAAATCGCCCACGCCGCGTTGCGACACGGCACGAATCAGGCTTCCAAACAACGGCTGGCACAGTTGGGCTTGGGCGTTTTGGGCACAATTGCTTCCAGCAGCGAAGGCGGAGATTTAGGCGGCGCAGTCAGCGCCATCGGCGGCTTGGGCGCAAACATGCTGTTTTTGAAATTTGGTCGCACGGCGGAAAAACAAGCCGATCTGGAAGGCGCGCGCATCATCGCCGAAGCCGGCTACGATCCGCGCGATATGGCTAATTTTTTCAAAACGCTTCAGGCCGAAGGCGGTCAGCGCGTGCCGGAAATGCTCAGCGACCACCCAGATCCGGGCAATCGTCTTCAATACATTCTGGCCGAAGTGCCGAAACTGCCGGTCAGCGCCAACCCCGTTCACACCACGCCGGAATTCGAGCAGGCCAAAGCGCGTCTGACCGGACGCACGCCACAAATGAGCGCCGGCAGCCAGTTGCGCCGCATTGGCCCCAGCGATCCGACTGACTTGGAGCTGAAAACCCGTCCGCCACGCCCCTCCGGTCAGCTCAAGGCATTTCAGGCCGAAGACGGCTCGTTTGCGCTGCAAGTCCCGGCCAATTGGGACGCGCTGCCGGGCGGCGGCTCGAACTACATCTTTTCGCCCAAAGGCGCTTACGGAAAACTGTCCGGCCAAAGCGAAGATTCAATGATGGTCACGCACGGCATTTTCGTCGGCGTGCTTAATGCGCGGGGCGACCTTCAATCCGCGACACAGGCTTTCATTCAACGCCAGTTGGAAACCAACGCCGATTTCCAACCCGTCGGCCAGATGCGGCAAACCAAACTGGCCGGTCAACCCGCGATAGCCGCCGCCGTGGCCGGGCCTTCGGCAATTAACGGTGTGGCCGAACTGGATATTACTTACACCACCGCGACAGCAGATGGACGTATGTTTTACATCGTCACCATCTCGCCCGAAGACGAAACCGAAGCCTACAAAGCCGCTTTTCAGCAAATCCTGAACAGTTTGAGATTGGCGCGTTAGTCATTTGGAGCGCGGATGGAAACGTCCGCGCTCCAAGTTTACTTTCGACTCAATGTATAAGTATTGGTGTGTTCAAGGCGGTCGCCGACTTTCATCGTTTTGAGCGGGCCGAGCATTTCCAGTTCGACGTATTTCAGCGGATCGGCATTCGTGTAAACCTCCGCGCTGCTGCCTTGATCGGGGTAGGTTTCTTTGGCCAAACGCGGCGCATCAATCCGCAGCTTGTATTTTTCGCCAATCCAAACCAGCGAACTTGCGTCCGTGCCGATCTTGGTTGAGTTTTTCGGATCGCGTACAAGCGAAAGCAGGCGACCTTGCCGTTTCAATCCGGCGGGCAGTTGTTTGGACTGTTCGGTGTAGCCTTTGGCGAAGATCGCATCTTTGGGCGTCAGAATGTGAACCGCTTGTGGGTCTTTCATCTGAGTGATGATCCAAACACCGACCGTTACCGGATTGCCTTCGAACTTTTCATAAGTCGTAGTGATGGTCATTTGCGGTCGTTTGGAATCCAGCACGACCAACCGCCGCGTGCGAATCCCGTAATGCGGATCAACGGGCGAAATCAATTCGACCATTTTGGCCACTGCATTGGATCTGATTTCCGCCGTCACCGGCATGGAGTCAAAAGCCACTGGCGGCGGCCAACTGCGAGGTGTCAATTTGGGCCAGTCGCTTTGCGGAGCGGGCCAGGTTTTGTCGCCGCCAAAATTTCCCCAGGCTGATGATTTCGAATCGGGCGATTTGCCGAAAAGTTCAGCGTTTTCCCAAAACGGTCCATCCTCTTCGCCCGCGAAACGGAACTGCATTACCCGCCCTATCGCCGGAACGATCACCACTTCCACTGTGCCATTGCTCAAGACTAGAGAATCCTGCCAGTTGCGATATGAAATCTTCTGAACAGTGATTCGACTTGAAGCCTGTGGGAGCAATTCTTGGCTCCAACCCGCGCATTGTCCCGCAAACAACACAAGCAAACTGCCAATGATGAATTTTTTTCGTAGTCGGTGCGAAAATTTTTCCATGATGTGTAGACAAAAATGTTGAGCCGTTTATAATGAATTTACCTCTCCCCCATCGCTGGTCCGAAGTATGAAGTACTGGCAGTAACGCTTAACCCAAATTGATTGGAGGGTGTGCCCCGATGCGTTGTCAACACTGTAACTATCAGATATTTGCGTATTCTCGATGCTGTCCGAATTGCGGTAAACAAGTTCAGGTTCAAGTGATGTCGCAAACCGTCGTCAAAGCTCCCCAGACACGCTTTGACTTTTGGGTGGCGGGATTACGAAGGCAACTCCACCTGACCCCGGTGCGCCGCACGGCTGCGTAAAAAGTTTTCTCCTGTGGTTCGCATTGCACGAACGCCTCGTCGCTGATGATTGTTGGAATCAAAAGCGGCGAGGCGATTTGTTTTTCAGCCACAGTGAATCCCAATCCTGCCCCTCTTTCTCTTCTTCAAGGACTTCCTCGGCTTCAAGCGGTTCCGTTTCAAAGTCGTATTCGGCAAACAACTCCGCCACTGTAAAAGTGAAACCGGGAATGACCTCTTCGCCATTCAACAGGTCGTTGCCCATCTTCATCCAGAAACCGGTGCTGGCTCCGACAACAGTCCCCCGCTTGTGCGTTTTCACATACCGTCGAAGTTCCGAAAGAATCTCCGCACCAATATCGCCGTGTTAAAATCCGGTTTGGCTCATGGCTAATTCACCCCCTATCAATCCATACACGTTCCCGTCGTCGGGCAATTGCATCAATTTTTGCTCCGTCCAAATTTACGTTTTTTTGGCGGGCGCGGCGGCGGATTCAAACACGGCGACCATGGCGATACTCCTTTCGAGCGATTACTTCGTGACGTCTATCAAAAACTGCTGATACAGAGCTTCGGTTTGCTCTTTGGTCAGTTTGCCTGAATGAATCAGGATGCGGAAGCGGAAGGTGGCGGACTGCTTCGGTTCCAGCGTGTAATTCAGCGTGGTTGCACCTTTGGTGAATTCTTTTGCGCCGAACGGATTGGCCGCGAAGAGGCCGTAACCGCGCGCGTGCCAGTAGGTCGGGTAAGTCGGATTCTTCGGATGATCGAAAATGGCCAGCACGACTTCTTCGCCTTTGGCCGTGCCGGACAAGGTCATCCATTTGGCGCGCGTGCCCCAGCCTTCTTTTTCGCCTACTTTGCCTTCGCTGCTCAGATAAACGCCGGCCACGCCCGTGTTGTCCATCACGGGGACTTTGGTCGGATTGCCGTCGGCGTCGGTGAAGACTTCGGGTTTGGTCGAAGGCTCTTCCAGCGTGCGCGTGACACGGATGGCGATGGCACCTTCTTTGGAATCGTTGAAGACGACTTTTTTGTCCTGCGCGGTCAGCGTGATAACGCGGTCAATGATGCGCAGGTCTTTGGCGGCGCGGAAGAAAATCTGATCGTCCTCCTGCATAATTTTCGAGCCGTCCGGCATGATCCAATCCATCAAAGTATTCATCTGGGCCGCGCCTTTGCCATTTTTGACCACTTTGGCGCTGCGATGTTTGATCGTGCCGAATTTTTCGATCACGCCGCGGTCGCGTGTTACGCCTTCGGGCGGCGTGTTCCAGAAATCAACGCCGTTGATGTTGCCGTAATTGAACCACGACGAAATGTGATGCGGATGGTCAGTGCGTTCGCCGGCAACTTTTTCCAGCGGATAGCCGCGCGTGACAATGGTGCCTTTGGCAGTGCGCAATGGATAGAGAATAGGTTTTTTCTGGTCATCCCAGAACACGTAGGACGTGAACGGCTGCCCGTCCACTGTCACGTCATACTGCTTTTTCTCTTTGTTTTCGGTGATCTTGACGGCCTGAGCGTGGGCCACCGCCGCCGCCAGGGTCAAGACACAACAGATCAGTAGACTTGCGAAAGCTTGTTTCATGATTTTTTCCGTCGGGTGGGATTGGCGTAGGCGGAAGACCTGGAAAGCCT
>CAZRXE010001704.1:0-2975 GCA_964603695.1 uncultured Heliomicrobium sp. | reverse complement strand
GTCACCCGTTTTTTACGGGCAAGCAAAAACTGATTGACACGGCCGGTCGCGTCGAGCGTTTCAAAAAGAAATACGCCAAGAAAGAAGCTGCGCCGGCTGCCTGATTCGATTGCGGATTTCAGATTTTAGATTGCGGATTTGAGATGAATACATCTACTCAAAAAGTGAGACTGGAACTTGCGGACGGTCGCCAAACTCCGCAATCCGTAATCCGCAACCCAAAATCCGCGATTATCTGCGGTCATCGTTAGCTGAAAATTCAAGCCACAACGCCACGGAGCGTTCAGCAGTCTGCCAATTTTCGGATTGCAGACTGATTCACTGATAAGTTCCGCCCGGCGTTGTGGTTTTTCTTTTTGTCGAAAATGCCGGAGCGAGGCAAAGTTTCAGAAAGGCAGGTTGTTATGAGCCAGGAAAAAGAAATCATTGTCGGCGGACAAGCCGTGATCGAAGGCGTGATGATGCGCGCGCCGAATTCGTATGCCGTCGCGGTTCGCAAACAGGACGGCAGCATCGTCTTCAAAGCCGAGCCGCTGCCGAAACTCAGCGACAAGTATCCGATTTTGAAAACCCCCGTGTTGCGCGGCAGCGCCGTGTTGATTCATTCGATGGCGCTGGGCGTCAAAGCTCTCAACTTTTCGGCCACCGTCGCCTTGGAAGATGCAGAAGCCCAGGACGCCAAAGCCGAAACACCAATCGCCGCCAAAGCCGCCGCCGCCACCGGCGCGCTGGCAACCACAGCGCACGTCATCGAAGCGCCCGGCCAATTCGCGCAAGCGCCGGCAACTCCGACAGGCGAACAAACCAAACCGAAATCCGGCAGCGCCGGTGCGACGGCCACCGCCGCCGGTTCGATGATCTTCGCATTATTTTTCAACGTTCTGCTGTTCATCGTACTGCCGCTGTTGCTGACGAACATGATGTTTGTTTACTTCGGCTGGGGAAATGCACCGGAAGTCTCGCATACGCACACCGCCGCCGACGCAAGCTGGTATCAATCAGCTTGGACTTGGCTGCAGGCTTATATGAAGCCCGTGCGCCCATCCTTCGCCTTCAACTTCGTGGACGGAGTCATCCGCATGATCTTTTTCATCACGATGATCTACATCTTCTCGCGGCTGAACGACATCAAGCGCGTCTTTGAATATCACGGTGCGGAACATAAAACAGTCTTCACCTGGGAACAGGGCGAAGAGTTGACCGTCGCCAACGCCCGCCGCCATCCGCGCCAGCATCCGCGCTGCGGAACCAGTTTCTTGATGGTCGTCATGCTGGTTTCTATTGTGCTGTTTTCCATCATCAAATTCGATTCGCTGCTGATGAACATGCTGTCGCGCATCGCGCTGATTCCGCTGATTGCCGGTGTCTCTTACGAAATCATCCGCGCAGCTGGCAAAAAAGAATCCGGCCCGATTTTCAAGCTGATGACCTTGCCCGGCATCTGGCTGCAAAACCTGACCACGCGCGAACCTTCGGACGATCAACTGGAAGTCGCCATCTACGCACTGAAGGAATCCTTGAAGCTTGAGCCGAAAGAACAGTTGCCGTTACCCAGTTAGCTGTCAGTAATCCCCCAATCCGCAATCACTGACAACTGACAACTGACAACTGACAACTGACAACTGACAACTGACAACTGACAACTGACAACTATGTTTGAAAAACTCGAAGCAATTGAAAAAACCTACGAAGAACTGACCGAGCAGATGACCGACAACGCGATCATCAGCGATCAGTCGCGCTACACCAAAATCGCCAAGCAACATCGCGAACTCGAGCCCATCGTGGTCAAGTTTCGCGAAATCAAAAAGCTGGACGGCGACATCGCAGGCAACAAGGAAATCCTACGCGACATGGATGACGCCGAAATGCGCGAACTGGCTGAAATGGAATTGCCCGATCTGGAAGCCCGTCGCGAAAAGGCCGAAGAAGAGTTGAAAGTGCTGCTGCTGCCCAAAGACCCGAACGATGAAAAGAACGTGGTCTTTGAAGTCCGCGCCGGCACGGGTGGTGAAGAGGCTTGTTTGTTCGCCGCCGAAGTCCTGCGAATGTACGCGCGTTATGCCGAACGCCAGGGCTGGAAGTTCCAGGTGACGGAATCCGCCGAAACCGGACTCGGCGGCATTCAAAAAGCTGAAGCCATCATCGAAGGCGACCGCGTCTACTCCAAACTGAAATATGAGTCCGGCGGCCATCGCGTGCAGCGTGTGCCGCAAACCGAAACCAGCGGACGCATTCATACTTCCGCAGTCACCGTCGCCGTGCTGCCCGAAGCCGAAGAAGTGGACGTGAAGATTGATCCGAAAGACATCCGCGTGGACACGTTTTGTTCGTCCGGCCCCGGCGGGCAATCGGTCAATACGACTTATTCCGCCGTTCGCCTGACGCACATGCCCAGCGGTTTGGTCGTTTCGATGCAGGACGAAAAGTCGCAAATCAAAAACCGCGAAAAGGCCATGCGCGTGCTGCGTTCGCGCTTGTATGAAATCGAGCAGCAGAAACAACACGACGCCCTGGCCAAAGAACGCCGCGATCAAGTCGGCAGCGGCGACCGCTCGGAAAAGATTCGGACTTACAACTTCAAGGAAAACCGCGTCACCGATCACCGCATCGGCCTAACGCTTCATCAGCTCGACTTGATTATGGAAGGCGACCTCGATCATTTGATCGAATCCACAGTCACTCACTTCCAGGCTGAAAAACTGAAAGCCGAAACTGAAAAACAAGTCGCCAAAGCATAAAGCTCAATGCCCACCACCATTGCCGAAACCTTGAAACAAGCCAGCAAGCGATTGCGCGCGGCGCAGGTTCCAAACGACCTGCTCGACGCGCAATCGCTGCTGGCCGAAGCTCTGGGCCAGGATCGCACGTACCTGATCGTCAACTTCAATCTGCAATTGGATGATGAATTGCTGACGAACTATCAAACGTTGATCGAGCGCCGCGCTGCGGGCGAGCCGCTGCAATACATCACG
>CAZRXE010001703.1:0-4744 GCA_964603695.1 uncultured Heliomicrobium sp. | reverse complement strand
ATGCACAGATCTTTCAGGCTTCGTTTGGTTGGTTTCCTAATTTGTGTTGGATTGCTGCCGGTCGTGTCGGCGCAGGACGCGGTGCTGGAAACAAGCAAAGCGGTCGAGCGTGAACTCGCCGGCGGGCAAGCACATTCCTACCAGATTAACCTTAGCGCCGGGCAGTTCGTGCGCGTCGTCGCGGAGCAACGCGGCATTGATGTGGCGCTGGCAATCTTTGCTGCGGGCGAAAAAATTGCGGAATTCGACAGCCCGTTCGCGGCGCGCGGGATGGAATCAGTCGCCATGGTTGCCGCGACAGCCGGGAGCTATCGCCTAGAAATCAAGGTGCCAAATGGAAATGCTCCCGCCGGGCGCTACGAGTTGAAGATTGCAGAATTGCGCGAGGCCACAAGCCGTGATCGTGACTTGATCAGAGCGCAAGGGCTATACGCAGATGCCGTGCGGCTATATCAGCAAAACAATCCCGAAGCAAAAAAACAAAGCGCCGAAAAATTCGAGGAAGCGCGCAAGCTCTGGCAGAGCGATGGTGCTGAATGGGAAGCGATGGCTGCGACAGCCCGGCTTGCCGGGTACTATTTCTCCATCAATGAGTTTCCGAGGGCTGCTGAGATGAACCGGCAGCTTGCCGCTTTCTGGCGGGCAACAGGAAATCGAAAAAACGAAGCTGAGGCGTCTGTTATGCTGGGGGTTATTTACCATCGCCTGCGCGAGTATCAGAAATCGCTTGAGTCCTTCGAGCAGGGGCTGGCTTTCTTCACTGGGCAGAATGACCGTGATGGCATTGCGAAGGCCAATAACGGTCTGGGCATGACCTATGACGCGATGAAGGATTATCAAAAGGCCGTCGAAGCCAGGCTCGTCTCGCTGCGGCATTGGAGTGATTTGAACAATTCCCGCCAAGTACTCCAAGTACTCGGCAGTCTCACTTCCAGTTCTTCCGGTCTGGGAGACACCCAAAAGGCGGTGGAATATGCCGAGAGGCTTTTGCGCATTGCGCAAGGGGTGAAGGATCGCCGCGAAGAAGCCAGGGCACAGAGCATTCTGGGCGGAGCTTACCTTTCCCAAAGTAATTATCCGAAAGCCATTGAGCATCGCCTGCAGGCGCTCGCACTTCACCGGGAGTTAGGAGACCGGAGGTCTGAAGCCGAGTTGTGCATTAGTTTGGGCATCACCTATCGCCGCTTGCTCCAGTTTACAAAGGCGGTGGAAAGTTTTGAAGAGGCAATTCGGATTTTTGAATCCTTGGGATACCGTAATGGAATGATGCGAGCGAGCAACGGCCTTGCTCGTGTTTACTCGGATCGGGGGGATTTTCGTAAAGTCATCGAACTCCGCAACCGAACACTGGCCTACTACCGCGAAATCGGTGACCGAAGCTTTTCGGCCTACATAATGATTGATATTGCCCGTTCGCACCGCGAACTTGGCGATTACGTCACCGGGATGGAAATTTGTAATCAGGTGATCCGCGATACACAGGCAGCCGGAGATCACCAAAACCTCGGTGCCGCCTATATGATGCTGGGACAGCTTTTTCAGAGAGACGGGGAAGATCGAAAAGCCATTCAATCCTTCGAGTCCGCCATTAAGTCCTGGCAGATGATGGACTATCAGAGAGAAATCGCTGCCGAAACCGCTGCAATCGGTCATTGTTACGCCAATCTGGGTGAGCCAGACAAAGCGCTGGAATATGCCCGAAAAGCCGAGAGGCTGCCGCGGGCGGTGGGAGGAGGGATCACCGAAGCGGAGGCCGTGCTTCCCATCGCCAGGCTGTATGCAGCAATCGGGGATGAGGCAAAAGCCATCGAGTATTTTCAACTTTCTATCAGCAAAGCTAGGGAGACAAATGATCCCGCATACGAAACTTATGGTCTTCGTGGCCTCGGCGTTATGCATGCCGGGAGAGGAGATTTTGCCAAGCAAAATCTCTACTTTTCCGAAGCGCTCTCGAAATCACAGCAAGTGGGGGACCAATATGCCGAAGCGCGTTTGCTCTGGGAAATGAGTTGCGCGCAAATGGAAAACGATCTATGGGATGTGGTCGAGTTCTGGAAAAAGGGCGGCCCGCAGGTGCAAGGAGTCTACGAACTAAACGATAAGGCCCGTGTCTTAAATTTATCACTGAACAACCCAATGGAAGCAATCCCGCTGGCGAATCTGTCGGCTTATCACGCGGTCAATGGCAATCGAGCATTGGCGCTGGAATATGGAGAGCACGCGCTGCTAATGTGTAGTTCGCTTCCCAGCGTGGCGAAGGCGCAAATCAGGAGTACGGTCAGCCAGGTTTTTGCCCAACTCAACGAACCGCAGCGGGCGCTGACGCTGGCTGAGACAGCCTACCGTGAATATTCCGGTCCATCTGAAATCAAAGCCGCAGTCGGGTACCAACTGGCTAAACGGTTGCGCGAGGCCGGCAGGTTAACGGAAGCGAAGACATTGCTTGAGGAAGCGATCAGCGCACGCGAAACCCTGCTCCTTCGCTTCAAAGACGAGCAGACGCGAATCAATATGTTCGCCAACTTCCAGATTCTCTATGAGGAATACGCCTCGTTGCTGATGCAGATGCACGGCCAGCGGGAAGACCAGAGCTTCGATTGGCAAGCCTTCCAAACCAACGAACGTAGCCGCGCGCGATCACTGCTGGAAGCACTGATCGAGACGCGCGCCGACATCCGTCGTGATGTTTCGCCTGAATTGCTGGCGCAGGAGCAAACATCGCAAAAAAGAATCAATGATCTGCTGTTGCTCGAAGCCAGGCAAAAAGACGGCGGCCTGGAAGCATCCGTCATTGATTCCACCCGTAAAAACATCGAAGCGGCGATTGACGATCTGCGCCTGCTGCGCACGAAAATCAAGCAGTCCAGTCCGCGCTATGCTTCGCTCACTCAACCTACGCAGCCGACACTGGCCGAAATCCAGAAAGAATTACTTGACGCCGACACCATGCTGTTGGTCTATGCGCTTGGCAATCAGCGAAGCTTTCTTTGGGCGGTCACGTCCGATTCGTTCCACACATTTCAATTGCCGTCGCGTGCTGAGATCGCCAAAGCTGCTCGAAGCGTTTACGACCTGCTGACCGTCAGTCAGCGGTTGAGCGGCCTGCCGCCTGCGGAACAGCAAAAGCAGTTTGCCGCTGCCGAAACGAATTACCAGACCGAGGCCGCCACACTCAGCCGGATGCTGCTTGGTCCCGTCGCCGCGAGGCTGGGCAACAAGAGATTGCTGATCGTCGCGCCAGAAGTGTTGCAGTATCTGCCTTTTGCAGCCTTGCCGGAACCGGGCGACAAGCCGGTCAAAGCCGCGCCGCCATTGATTGCCAATCACGAGATCATCAATCTGCCGTCGGTTTCAACTCTGGCCGTGTTGCGGCAGGAAAAAGCGGATCGCAAACCGGCGGACAAGGCCGTGGCAGTGCTGGCTGATCCGGTGTTCAGTCAAGATGATCCGCGCATCAAAGCGGCCAATAAAAGCCAGCCGAAAACTACTACCGTTGGCAGCCTGTCTCTGACCAAAACGCTGCGAGATTTTCGCGGCGAACTGGAACGGCTCTTCTACTCACGCGATGAAGCCGATGCGATTTATGCCACCGCGCCGGCGGGCGCTATATTCAAGGCGCTCGATTTTCAGGCCAACCGTGCCGCCGCCATAAACCCCAACTTGAGCCAATATCGCATCGTGCATTTCGCCACGCACGGCTTACTCAACGCCGAGCATCCGGAACTGTCTGGCTTGGTCTTGTCGCTGGTGGATGAAAAAGGACAGCCGCAAGACGGCTTCCTGCGCCTGCACGAGATCTACAACCTGAAGCTGAATGCCGACCTTGTAGTTTTGAGTGCTTGCCAGACGGCGTTGGGCAAGGAAATCAAAGGCGAGGGCTTGATCGGATTGACGCGCGGCTTTATGTACGCGGGCGCGCCGCGCGTGGTCGCCAGCTTGTGGAAGGTGGACGACTTGGCAACGGCAGAATTGATGAAGCGGTTTTATCGCGCGATGCTGCAAGAGAAGCAGCGCCCGGCGGCGGCCTTGCGTTCGGCGCAGCTTGAGATGATGCAACGGCGACAATGGCAATCGCCATTCTATTGGGCGGCGTTTACACTTCAGGGCGAATGGAAATAGGTGCTTTGACCGAACCAGGGTTCTCGAATTTGCTGGCGCGCTTGGGTGACAATCCCGATCGCACCGGGGACGGTTATGAAGAATTGCGCCTGATGCTGGTCAAATTCTTTGAATGGCGCGATTCGTGGTTTCCCGAAGACGACACTGACGAAACAATCAATCGCGTCATCCGCAAACTGGAAAACGGCAACGAAGAGATTCAGAACCTGGAAGCTTATTGTCTCGGTGTGGCGCGGTTGGTTTACCTGGAACGCCTGCGCTCGCCTGATCGCCATCGCGTAGATTGGGAAGATTTGCCGCCTCTGGCCACCTCTGATAACGGAGAGGCTGAGGAGTATGAAAAGCGGCAGGCGCGGCTGGAATGTTTCAGAAGCTGTTTGCAATTGCTTCCGGCCAATACGCGCGAACTGGTGATGGCTTATTTTCAAGACGAACGGCGTGCGCGGATTGACCACCGCAAACGGCTGGCAATTGAACTGGGAATTTCGCCCGAAGCCTTACGCCGTCGTGTCAAACTGGCGCGCGACAAGATTGAGAAATGCGTCAGCAAATGTTTGAAATGCCGCTAGCAAAAATTTTCTGTCACACTCCCGGATTTTGTACACGTATGACCAGAAGGAACAGG
>CAZRXE010001702.1:0-3095 GCA_964603695.1 uncultured Heliomicrobium sp. | reverse complement strand
CCGTTGGCAGTCGGATAACCGAACAGCAAACCGATGGAACCGTAGAGAGTGACGCCCGGCGGCAAGTTGCCGGACGAGGTATAGCTGTAACTGCCCGCCGGAGTGGCCGCCACCGAATTGCTATAAAACTGTCCGACGCTGCCGTTTGGCAAACTGGCCGGCAGCGTGACAGTCTGACAACTGCCGCTGCCGATAATCACTGTGTATTCACGGCTGCCCGTGCAGCCGCCGAAGCCGTTGACAGTCACCGTGAAAGTGGACGTGCCGTTGGCCGTTGGCGTGCCGCTGATGACGCCGGTTGCCGGATTGAGCGTCAAGCCGGGCGGCAAAGAACCGCCGCTGACGACAAAGGTGTAATTGCCGCCAATAGGCGAAACGGTCAGGCTTTGGTTGTAAGCCGTGCCTGTTTGTCCGTTCGGCAGCGTTGCCGGACTAAGCGTAATCGTCGGACAGGTCAGCGTCAGCGTGTGCGTGCCGGTGGCTTCGCAGCCGTTGGCCGCCTTTGCCTTGACGATGAAGGTGCTCGTTCCGGTGACGGTCGGCAGACCGCTGATGAGACCTGTGCTGGGATTGAGCGTCAATCCCGAAGGCAGATTGCCCTGCACAATCGAGAAGGTGTAGCTGCCGGCCGGATTGACCGTGATGCTTTGCGAATAAGCGACGCCGGCTTGTCCGCCGGGCAAAGTCGCCGGACTCAAGCTGACGCCCGCGCAGGCAATGGCGACTGTGAAACTCTGACTGGCCGAACAGCCGCCGTTGCTGGCTGTCACTGTGAAGGCGAAGCTGCCAGTGGTGTTTGGCGTGCCTGTAATCGCGCCGTTTGAAGCATTGAGCGTCAAGCCGGTCGGCAACGCGCCGCTCGTCACCGCGAAGCTGTAAGTTCCGGCGGGCGAAACCGCCAGCGTTTGGTTGTAAGCCGTGCCGAGCGTTCCGCCCGGCAGAGTGGCGGTGGTGATGCTGATGCTCGGACAATTGACCAGCAGCGTGCAGTCTTGAAAGGCGCTACAACCGCCGAAGCCTGTGGCCGTCACGCGGAAATTGAACGTGCCGCCTTGAGTCGGCGCGCCGCTGAACGTGCCGTTGGCATTGAGCGTCAAGCCCGCAGGCAACAAGCCGCCGGTGACGGCGAAGCTGTAATTGCCGCCCGCCGGCGTGGCGCTCAGCGTTTGGTTGTAAGCCGTGTTGACCGAAGCGTTGGGCAGAGTGGTCGGCGTCAGCGCGATGGCCGGGCAAGGCAATGTGACGGTACAAGTGGCGTCGGTGGTTTGCCCGCAATCATCCGTGGCGCGAATGACCACGGTGTAAGTCTGGGCGATGGTTGCGCCGGTCACCGTCACCTGGCCGGTCGTCGGATTGACAGTCAGCGTTAAGCCATTGCTGGGCGTGATGCTTTGCAACGCAATGTTCGTCACCGCGCCGTTATCCGAAGGCCCGGCGGACGGTGAGAAGCTAGGCGTAGTGCCCGCCGCGAAGGATTGGTTGGCATAACTCAAAGTGGGCGGCGTGTTGGCCGTCACGGTCACCGTCCAGGGAGCGGTCACGGAGAGTCCGCCGGCGTCAGTGACTTTGAGTGTGAAAGTGGCGCTGGTCGCCGCGCAAGTGGTGGTGACGTTGGCCTTGACCTGCCCGTTGGCGGGCGGCGGCAAGACGAGCGCAACCGCAACGCCGTTGAGCGTGGCGCTGGAACCGAAAGTGCTGCCGTCGGCGCTGATCTGGAAGGTCAGATTGGACGGTGCGGTTTCGGTATCGCCGAGGGTGGCGACATTGGCCAGCACGGCGGAAGTCGTCCCCTGAGCAAGGCTCAGCGGAATAGGCCCAAGCGTCGGCGCGCCGTTGACCGTCAACGTGAAGGTCTGTTGCGTGGTCGCGCCGCAGTTGTCGGTGACGGTCACGGTCACGGTATAGCTGCCGCTGGGAGCGGCATTGGTGATCGTCACCGCGCCGGTCGTCGTGTTTCCACTGAACGAGCCGGTGAAAGTGTTGGGCGAAGCCGACGCCGTGACGTTGGCAATCGAGCCGTTGTCAGTGGGCGCGGCGGAAGGCGTGACGGTCGTGCCGCCGCCGGGCGCGAGGGCTTGATTGGCGTAAGTGCCGACCGTCGGCAAGTCGTTGGCCGTGACGTTGACGGTGAACGTAGCCGTCGCGGTCAAGCCGCCGCTGTCGGTGACGGTCAGCGTGACGGTGTTGTTGCCGATGGGCGCGTTGCAGCCCGCCGCGAGAGTGGCACTGATTGCGCCGCCGGTGTTGTTGATGGAACCGACGGTGATGCCGGTCGGAACGGTCGTCGCCGCAACGCTCAAACTGCCCAGCGCGGTTTCCGTGTCGCCGACCGTCGCGATTTGGACGGCAGCGCCTGACGGACTGCCTTGTTGGCGGGTGAATGTACCGCCGGCTGTAATCGTTGGGGGAGTGTTCGACGAACAGAACGAAAGGCCGCTAAAAGTCGCCGCATACACGCTCGTCGCGGTCGCGTAGACGCCGCCTGTTACGATGCTGCTGCCCAGCCCGTTGGCAGAGGTGTAATTGGTGAAAGAACTGCCGCCATTGGTCGAGATTCCAAGGCCGCCAAAAGTCGCCGCATAAACCGTGCTGCCCGCTGCATACACGCCATAGACGCCATTGTCGCCGAGGCCATCGGCGGTCTTCTTGGTGGTGAAGCTCGTGCCGCCGTCGGTCGAAATCGAAAGGCCGCCGCCACCAGTTCCGACATAGACCGTGCTGCCAGCGGCGTAGATACTCAGCGTAAAGTCGCTGCCCAAGCCATTGGCGGTCGTCCGAGTGGTGAACGTAGCGCCGCCATCGGTCGAGATCGAAAGGCCGCTATTGGTCGGCGCGTAGACCGTGCTGCCAACTGCGTAAACACCGCGCACGGCGTTGTTGCCGAGGCCGTTGGCCGTCGTCCGAGTGGTGAAGGAGGCACCGCCGTCGGTCGAGATCGAGAGGCCGCCGCCATTGGTCGCCACATAGACCGTGCCGTCCACGACGTAGACGCCATACAGAAAATTGCTGCCTAAACCCTGTGCCGTCGTCCGAGTGGTGAAGGAGGCACCGCTGTCGGTCGAGATGGAGAGGCCACCACTATTTGTTGCCGCGTA
>CAZRXE010001701.1:0-2602 GCA_964603695.1 uncultured Heliomicrobium sp. | reverse complement strand
ACACGGCCCGCACGGCCCTGTTTCTCCCATTTGCCAGAAGTTGTCTTTGCGACCGAAGCGCAGCACACGTTCGCGCGGCGCTCCGGCTTTTACCCACAACTCGACAGCTTCTTCGTCCGCGCCGACTTCGGAGTCGCCTTCAAAGACCGAAAACCACAGCCGCGCCGGGTCCATCTTGTATTCATTGACCAGCAAATCCCAGGCAAAGCGAATGGCGTCTTCCTTGAAATAATCGCCGAAAGAAAAATTGCCCAGCATTTCAAAAAAGGTGTGATGCCGGGCGGTTTTGCCTACCTCGTCCAGATCGTTGTGTTTGCCGCCGGCGCGAACGCATTTTTGCGAAGTGGTCGCGCGACGGTAATCACGCTTTTCCGCGCCGAGAAAGACATCCTTAAATTGATTCATGCCGGCGTTGGTGAACAGCAACGTCGGATCGTTGGCGGGCAGTAGCGGCGAAGACTTAACGATCTTGTGGCCTTGCCGGGCAAAATAGTTCAGGAAGATGCTTCGTACTTCGTTACCAGTCATAGCTTTACAGGTGAAATTCAAGGGATTGATGGAGTTAAATTTGAAAGTCGGAACTCTAACGGCGGCATTTGGCTTTGTCAAACTTGAGACAGAAACCCTGAATCGTCAGTGGTTTACTCCTTTTCGTCTATTGTGATTCCTCAACGCCTTCACTTTCTAATCCCGGCAGGCTATCATCCGCGACGTTTCCAAGTCGTTTTTCCCAATCAACTTAAAACTTGTCGCATTTATGTATGTAATATTTTCATTTCCTTTTTGGGGAATGAGCGACTTCCAGACATTTCCTGGAATGCCATTCAGGAAATTCTTTCAGAAAGGCAGGGTAAGTCATTTAATGTCAATCGGTTTGGAGACCTGCCTTAATGTTGGTATGAGGTTTGCTCGGCGTTGAGCAAGATTACGGTTCTAAAATTCCGCAGTATGGGGATTCAACAAATCTTTGGAGGGGTCAGATCATGAAAAAAGTAGTGGTTGGTTTGTTGTTGTGTGGTTCGATGATGGCTGCCGGCACTTCGGCAATGGCGCAAAGCGGCGCGAAGGAAGCCAGTCCTGAAACGAGCCAAGTGGTTAAGATTCCGTCCGGCGTGAAAAAGAAAGTGCAGGGCGTGATCGTTCGGCGCGATGCGGACAATTTCATTCTGCGCGATTTGGCGGGCGGGGACATCCAGGTGATGTTGACTGGAAATACGAAGATCGAAGAGAAGAAAGGTAATCCGTTTCGTCGCGGGAAAAACTACGGCACGACGCAATTGTTGCGCGGCCTGACAGTGGAAGTCGAAGGGCGCGGAGATTCGCAAGGGGCATTGGTCGCCGACAAAGTCAAAATGACTGACGATGCGCTCGTCACCGCACGCACTGTGGAAACACGCGTCACACCAGTGGAAGGCCGTGTTTCGACTACTGAAAACCGTATCGGCGAAGTCGAAACTAACGCGCAGCGCATTTCCGGCCAGATCGAAGAACTCGCGGCGGTCTCGAATGCGGCGCGCGGCGGCGCGAAAGCCGCGCAGGAAACGGCTGATGCCGCCGTGGCCGGCGTGGCCGAAACCAACAAACGCATTGATACGATTGTCGCCGGTTTGGACGATTACAAAGAAAAGCGCCTTGTTTCCATTAACTTCAAGGCGGGCAGCTTCAAACTCCAACCGGAAGAAACCTCCAAGCTGGATGAAGTCGCCAGCCAAGCGAAGGTGGAAAAGGCATACATGATCGAAGTCACGGGTTTTGCGTCCGCCGAAGGCAAACCGGATCTGAATCTACGGTTGAGCCAGCAGCGGGCGGATGCGGTGGTTCGTTATCTGGCCGAAAATCACCAGATTCCGCTGCGCCGTATTGTTACGCCATTCGGTTATGGCACGCTCAAACCGGTGGCCGACAACACCACGCGCGAAGGTCGCGAACAGAATCGCCGCGTCGAAGTTCGCGTGTTGGTCAACAACATGATTAGCGCGCCTCCGCCGGCAGTCGAAGTTCGCAGACCCGGCAACGGCGGCCAACAATAACGAAACTCCTGAATAGGTGAATGCAGCAAACGAGTGGTGAGCGTTTTTACGTCGCTCGCCACTCGTTTTCTTTCGCGGGAAAGCGGGCTATCGGCAGGAGCAGAAAGGAGAACACAAGATGAATAAGCAAACGACTGGGAAGAATAACTCTTTATTTTTGCGAGTGGCTTTGCTGCTGGCGGTTTTTGGAATGGCTGCCGCGTGGACGGCGATTCAAGCCAACGGTCAACAGGATCGTCCGCGCCGCGTGACGCCCGATTCGGCCCCGAAAACAGAGCCGCAACAAAATCCCAAACCAGCGCAGCCCGATCCGAAACCGACAACCGCGCCGGAAACTCAACCGTCTGCCCAACAAGGCCAACAGGGACAAAAACCTCCGGTCAAGGAACAAGACCCGGAACCGGAAACCATCCGCATCAATTCGCGATTGGTTACGGTTCCCGTTTCTGTGACCGATGCCAACGGTCAACCGGTGCTGGGCTTGAAGGCCGAGGATTTTCTAGTGGAAGAAGACGGCACGGATCAGCAAGTGCAAACGCTGGGCGAACCGGGCAAGACGCCGATTGAAATGG
>CAZRXE010001700.1:0-1929 GCA_964603695.1 uncultured Heliomicrobium sp. | reverse complement strand
GCAGTTGATTACCCTACAGGCCAGCAGCGGAAGTTACACGCTCACGTTCAACGGCCAGACCACAAACTCATTGCCGTTCAACGCCACTGCGGCGCAGATACAGACGGCGCTCAACGCGCTTTCGACCATTGGCGGCGTCGGCGGCAACGTGACCGTAACTCAAATCCCTTCCGCCCCGAACATTGATTCAGTGGTCAGTTTTGGCGGCACACTCTCCGCTAGCAACCAGCCGTTGATGACCGTGACTACGTCCGACATTCTCTTTATCAGCGTTTTTGCGCGCCTGGATGGCGGCCCGTTTTCTGCCCAGGCCACTGACCAGCGCGACCAGTCGCGTCCCTACGACATCCCCGGCATCGCCAATGCCGGCGGCGGTGACGCTTCTGACATCGGCGCGTATGAACAACAATGCGCCGCGATTACGCTCTCAGCGAGCCTGCCCAACGGCACGGCGAACGTGGCCTACAATCAATCGCTCAATCCCAGCGGCGGCTTTGCGCCAACCACGATCACGCTGACCGCCGGAACACTGCCGCCCGGATTGGCCATCAACGGCAACAATCTGACCGGTACACCGACCGCGACCGGCACATTCAACTTCACATTGACGGCGACGGATGCTTACGGCTGCACGGGCAGCCAGAGCTATTCGCTGACCGTTGCTTGTGCGGGCGTGACCGTGCTGCCGGCCACTTTGCCTGGAGGTTCAATCGGCACGGCATATAACCAAACCATCAGCACTTCGCCGACCGGCGCGTTCACATTCAACGTGACATCCGGCGCGCTGCCGACTGGGTTGACGCTCAATAGCGCGACCGGCGCAATCAGCGGCACGCCGACCATCGCCGGAATCTTCAACTTCACCATTCAAGCCAGTACGGCGGGCTGTTCCGGTTCGCAAAGCTACTCGGTAACGATTGGCTGCCAGACGATTTCGCTGACGCCTGCCTCACTACCGGCAGGTCAGGCCGGCGTGGCGTATTCGCAAACGCTGAGCGTTACGCCGGCAGGCAGTTACACCTTCGCGATTGTGACCGGCAGTTTGCCGAGCGGCTTGACGTTGAATGCTTCCACCGGCGTGATCAGCGGTTTGCCGTCAACGACCGGTTCATTCAATTTCACCGTCAAGGCTCAAACGGCATTGGGTTGCAGCGGGACGCAGGCGTATTCATTGACGATCAACTGCCCGACCGTTGCGCTTGCTCCAACCGGATTGCCGGGTGGGAACACGGGGGCGGCCTACAGTCAGCAGATCAGCGCGACACCGGCGGGCGGCAATTACACTTTTGCCGTGACTGCGGGCGCGTTGCCGGCAGGCTTGAATCTGAATCTGGCGACGGGCGTCATCAGCGGCACTCCGTCATTGAATGGTTCGTCCACCTTCACCATCACCGCGACGGGCTTCGGCGGTTGCACGGGCAGCCAGGCATACACGATCACCATCGGCGGCGGCGGTTGCCCGACCATCACCTTGCCCGCCGGTTTGCCCAACGGCAGCGTCGGCGCGCTTTACACTCAGTCTGCGGCGGCTTCGCCGGCGGGGAGCTACATTTATCAGGTAACGTCAGGCACGTTGCCGCCGGGCGTGACGCTCTTTGCGAACGTCGGTTTGGTCTTCGGTTTTCCGACAGCCGTGGGAACTTACACGTTCACGGTGCAAGCGACGCAGGGCAGTTGCAGCGCCAGTCAGAATTACACGGTGCAGATCGGTGCCGGCTTCGCGTCGTCCCTGGCGGTCTTCAGTGACTTCGACGGCGATTTGAAGAGCGACCTATCGCTGTTCCGCGCCGACGGCAACTGGATGGTGGCTGCCAGCGGCAATAACCAGACGCAAAGCACGTTGTGGGGCGCGCCTTATGCGCCGTACTACGACTTGTCAGTCTCCGGTGATTATGACGGCGACGGCAAAACCGATCTTGCCGTGTTCCG
>CAZRXE010001699.1:0-5764 GCA_964603695.1 uncultured Heliomicrobium sp. | reverse complement strand
GTTTCCGTCAGAGAAACAACCTATTAAAAATGAGTTCATCACCTACGAAAATCACGCGCGGAATTTCCGGAGCGCGATGGCAATTATCGGTTTGTGACGAGGCGGCTTTGCAAAATTTGCGAATGGAGACAGGCGAAGACGAAATTTTGCTCCGTTGCCTACTTAATCGCGGATTGTCACGGGCAGAGGAAGTGAAAAAGTTCCTCGCGCCTGAATTCTCGGCTGATTTGCATTCGCCGGAACTGCTTCGCGACATGCCGCAGGCTGTCGAACGTTTACGACAGGCCATTCGCGACCGCCAGCGCATTTTGATTGTCACGGATTTCGATGTGGACGGAACCACCTCAAGCGTGATTTTGTCCCAAACCCTGAAGCTGCTGGGTGGAACCGAACTGATTTCCTGTTACATCCCTAACCGCTTCACGGAAGGATACGGCCTGTCGCAGCAAATCGTTGAGAAAGCCGCCAAAGAAGGTTTTCAACTGATAGTCACCGCGGATATTGGCATCAAGTCTCACGACGAAGCCAGGCTCGCGCACAAGCTCGGCATTGATCTGATTATTTGCGACCATCACCTGCCCGATGGCGAAGACGTTCCCGCCGAAGCTTTCGCCGTGCTTTGCCCGAAAGGTTCTTCCGGTCTGGATTATCCAAACAAACACCTGGCCGCCTGCGGAGTTTCATTGAAACTCGCCCAGGCGCTGCTGGCTGAACACCCCAAACGCGACGCGATTATTGCCAGTCTGGCCAAGCTAACCGCCATCGGGACTGTCGCCGACATGGTGGATTTGTCCGTCAGTGAAAACCGCGCCATCGTCGCCCACGGACTGAAAGGATTGAGTCAGCCCAGCAATAATCCCGGTTTGCGCGCTTTGCTGAAACTGTCGAACGTTGGCGATCCGATCACCCCGTTCGATGTTGGATTCAAAATCGGTCCACGCATCAACGCTGCCGGTCGCGTCGCCCACGCCAATTCAGTACTCAAACTGTTTGAAGCCAAGACCGACGAAGAAGCCGCCAAACTCGCCTTTCAACTTGATGAATTCAATTCGCATCGCCAACACATTCAATTCGTCCTGCTCGAAAAATTGAAAAAGGTCGTTGAAGAGAAAAAAGAGAGTCTTGACCGCGTGCTGCTTTTCGCCGGGACGGAAGAAGAGGGTTTTCATCGCGGCGTGCTGGGCATCGCCTGCTCGAAGATAGTGGAAATGACCGGGCGGCCCACGCTGATTTGCGCCATCAACGAAGAAGGCGTCGCCCACGGTAGCGCCCGTTCGATCAACGGTTTTCACATGGTCGAAGCCCTGGACGCCGTTTCCGACGTGCTGGTCAAATACGGTGGACACCCGATGGCCGCAGGTTTCACCGTTAAATCGGAACAGATAGAACAAATGCGCTGGCGGCTGAACCGTCACGCCTCGGAAATTTTGCGCGAAGAAGAACTGGGTCGCGTGCTGACTGCCGACACCGAACTTTGCCTTGACAACGCCACCGTCGCGGTGACGAAACTGCTTGCCCGACTGGAACCGCACGGCATAGGCAATCCGCAGCCGTTGTTTCTGATGCGAAACCTGCCGTTGCGCTCCGTGCAAACGCTGAAGGAAAAACATCTTAAATTGCTGATCGGCAAAGACCGGACGGTCATTGAAGCTTTGTGGTGGAATGCCGCCGAGTATCAATCCAAACTGGCAACGGCTAAAGAAATCAGCTTGATGTGCCGATTGGAAATCAACAGTTGGAACCATCGCGAAAATCGCCAATTGAAGGTGGTTGACGCCGCAATCGAATAACCCTTCATTACGAAAAGGAGAAATCTTGATCCGTCACATTGTCATTTTCCGTTTCAAACCCGAAGTTCCCCAATCCGACCGCGAAGCCTTTTTGGAAATGCTGCGCGCCCTGCCCGCCAAGATTTCCGAGATCGTGGAATTTGAAGCCGGGTTTGATGTTATCCGTTCGCCGCGCGCGTTCGACTTGGCGCTGGTCGCCAGCTATGACGATTTGGAGGCGCTAGACCGTTACACCAAACACGAACATCACCTGCCGGTCATCGAACGTGCCAAGCAAATCTGCGAACAAGTCGCTTCGGTGGATTACGAGTTTCAGCCTGCTTAATCCGCGCCCGTCTTGAGAAACTCCACGCCGACAGGTTCTCCGTCGAATTTCAATTTTGTGTTGCCGCCGGCGCGATAGGTCACTATGACTTTTCGCGCCGGAACCATCGCGCCGCAAGTGAGCTGGGTGGGAATTTCCGGTGTGTGTCGAACGAAGGTCAGCTTGCCCAACTCCGCGCGAAACCTGAACACGCGCGCGCCGCTGACCACTGTCAAAACGATGGCCGCGTCCTGACATTCAATTTTCGTCAGCAGCCCGCGCACTTGGTCGCCCTCAAAACGTTTGCCGGGCGGTTTGGTCGGATCGTCACGCTTTTCGTTTTGCGCGATTTGTCGTTCGCGCTCGCGGACGGCTTCTTCGGTTTTGGCGCGGGCGAAGTCTTCTTCGCGTTTGGCGATCATTCCCAGCAAAAATTTGGCACGCTCGCGCGTGTCGGCCTGTTTTCCGGCGGCGGCGAGCCTTTCTGCTACTTGGCGTGCTGCGGCGAATTTCTGTTGCCGCAAATACGTCTGCGCCAGTGTGTAAGCGAAATCATCCCGCTTCGGTTCCAATTCCAGCGCACGTTTGAGTAAAGCTTCGGCTTCATCGAAATTTTCCTGCAATACCACGTTGATAAAGGCCAGCGTTTTGTAAGTGTCGGCGAATTCCGGCGCGAGTTCCCGCGCGCGATGCAGCGAAGCGCGCATTCCAACAATCGCGTCCGGCGAAAAGTGGGAAATGAAACCGCTGCTGTCAGTCTGTTCGCGCTGCCAGGCCAACGCGTAATTGTAATAAACCAGGTAGTTCGCCGAGTTTCCGTCAATCGCCTGCCGCAACAATAGCCGCGCTTCGCCGTAACGTTCCTGTCGCATTCGCAACAGTCCCAACGATGAGTTCGCCGCCGCCAATTGCGGTTCAAGCGTCAACGCCTGTTTGAGCAAGGCTTCGCCTTCAGCATCGCGATGAATTTGCCATGACAAATCGCCCAACGCGGCCAATGTCTTGGCTTCGCTGAGCAACACAGTTTGCATGGTTTGATCGAATTCGATTCTTTGCTCGAATGCGATTTGCTGCGGCGCGTAATTTCCACGTTGCACGTAGGTCTTCAATTCCAGTTCAAGCGTTGCGACATCCATTTGAAAGGCCTGACTGAAAGCCGCTTCCGGCATTTGCCCGGTGGCGAGAGCGGCGATGAATTGGCGCAATTGCGGACGGCGTTTTCCGGTCATCAGGTAATGCGTCAGCGCCCATGATTGCGCGTAAAACAAACTCTTGGCGTCCAGATCGTGGTATTGCGGCGAATCGTGATTGACCGTTAACACGGTTTCCAACGGCAACCATTTCCCCTCTCGCAACTGCCGGATGCGCACCGGAACGGCTCTGCCGACGGTAATTCTTTTGCCGCCGCTCGCGACTTCAAACGAACTGTAATATTCGGCCAGACCTTCGGACAGCCAGGCGGGCAGGGAAGCGTCGCTCGTCAGAAAGTGAACGTATTCGTGAAAGATCACCGCGTAAGGATCGCCAGCGCGCCAGTCCGCTGCCAGCGTGATGTAAACGGCTTCGCTGCTTGATTGAAAGTAGCCTGAGACTTCCGACGGTTTGCCCTGATACAGCGGCTTGAACGGCGCGTAAGATTCCTTGTCCTTGAACACCACCACGTTGATGGGCGGCGCGAAGCGGCGCGCGGGCTGTGTAAACACGCGTGAAACGGCTTCGCGAAACTGTTCGAGCCGCGCACCGACGTTGCGAATGTCTTTTTCGGCGGCATTGCCGATGAGCGTGAAGTTTTTTGACCGGACGCTGATCCAGGCGTCTTTCGCGGCTGTCGCCGGTTTGGCTTGAAGCAAAATTCCGCCGAAGCAAAATGCCAACAGGAAGCATAGGGATTTAGGCCAGTTCATGCACCCTCCTTGCTCAACGCTAATTCTGGAAATCCGGTCAGTGCAGGTGTGATCGTGAAAGCGCCGGAACTATAGGCTGACGCAATTGCCAGCGTCAATTTCGCGTCCGGCTCAGCCGGCAAATGCGGTCATCGGCAAACCGCGTACGCCGGGTTGGCAGCGAAACAAGCCGCCCGCCAGCGGTTGTTTGGCCAGTTCTTCGGCGGGCATCCGCGTGCTGGCCGAAGTGATGTACAGCTCATCCAGATTCGCGCCGCCGAATACGCAGGAAGTCGGTCGCGCCACCGGCAGGCGGATTTCATTGATAATTGCGCCGGCGGCAGGATTGACGCGAATCACACGCCAGCCGTCCCACAAAGCGATCCAGAGCATGCCTTCTTCATCAATCGTCATCCCGTCAGGAAAGCCTTCGCCTTCGGGAATTTCAATCACCAGGCGTTTATTGCTCAAGCTGCCCGCCTCGGCATCGAAATCAAAAGCGACGATCTGACGGGTGGGCGAATCAATGAAAAACATCGTGCGGTCATCCGAAGTCCAGGCCAGGCCATTGGATATCCAAACGTCGCCGAGCGCGCGATGAACTGTCAGGTCGGCGTCCAGGCGATACAAACTGCCAACTTGCTGATCGTGATTGATGCGCGTGGTTCCAGCCCAAAAGCGCCCGCGCGAATCGCATTTGCCGTCGTTGAAACGGTTTTCCGGCAAGTCGGCTTCGGGGTCAACCAGCAAGGTCAGTCGTTCGGTTTCCAAATCCAGACTGTAAAAACCGTGCTGCAACGCCAGCACCACGCCGCCGGGCTTTCCGCCGACGACCGCGCCGACCATTTGCCCGACCTCAATCTTGCGATCATCTCCCGTGGCCGGATCAAAGACGTGTAGAGCGCAACCTTCTATGTCCACCCAATACAATTGTTGCGTCGCCGCATTCCACCACGGCCCTTCGCCAAGCAGGACTTTGGCATCGAGCATCAATTCCGCTTCAAACATGTTGTCATCACCTTTTTGTGAATTGAATCGGCGTGCAGACGCGCGCCATCAAGGTTATACGCGAGCTTTGGCGATTGGCTCAAGACCGGCAAGACATTGCCGCAAAGAAGGGAAGAAAGACGCCGGACTTTCAGGATTTGTCCTTTCGTTTCTTTACGCCTTTGCAGTTTTGCGTGAGATTTAATTTGCACAGGCTTTAGTTAGTTGCCAAACTACGAGGGATTTTAGAAGGTACGAACCACAAACTCCTGACTTCATCACCAAAGGGCGAAAAACATGAACCGCAGAGAATTCATTCAACACACAGCACTCATCACTGCTGCCACGGCAGCTTCCATAACGGAACTAGGGGACATCGCCGCCGAAGCCAAAGTGAATTGGCCCGTCGGTTGTTTCAATCGTCCGTGGACGAAATGGTCGTTTGACGAAACGCTGAAGCAGATCAAAGCCGCCGGTTACAAAACTACCGGATTGCTCAGTCGCACGCGCGAAGAGCAGTTCATCGGCGCGGACGCGACGCCGGAATATTTGGACGGCTTGAAAAAGCGGCTGGCCGCCAGCAGGCTGAAAGCAAATATGGGCGCGCTGCGTTCGCGGCATAACATTTCGCACGAAGATTCAACCAAAGAAGTCCGCAAGCAAATAGACAACGCCAAATTTCTGGGCTTGCAGTTCGTGCTCAGTTTCGGCGTGGACAAGCTGGAAGAACTCCCGCACTTTTTCAAAGTGATGAGCGATGCGGCGGCGTATGCCGACGTACGGAAAATCAAATTGGTGAT